>JAGHUZ010000228.1 GCA_018064575.1 Candidatus Minthomonas equi | reverse complement strand
ATCCCGGACTTGTAGTATTCGTCCAGCCTTCCCACAGAATTATGGCTTCCGGCTTTCCACGCGGAAGCGGATCGATTGTAAACCCTACGGAGAAATTCAGTGACGAAACCGTAACCGTCGCTCATCGTCTCGTTGTAATATACGACAGAGCCGCGTACAGGTTTCGAGTCGAACTCTATGCCTGCTTCGATATTTCTGGAACATTGCGGACGGAGGGACCGGTTGACGGTTTCAATGACCTTGGTAGTGATGAGATTCATACCGTATCCCGAAGCATCGAAGTCGGTATAATTAAATGATACCATATCCTTGTATGCATTTTCGGGGTAGAGATAAATCATCGATGGCATCTTGTAATTCATTCCCCATCCGCCTCTGATGGATAGTTCGCGAAGTCCTTTTTTCTGTTTCAGGAAAGTATATTTGAGATTTGTTCTCGGTTCGAGACAGTCGAATGACGAGGTGTTCAAACCATTGGCCCAAATGTGATTGAATCGGGCACCCGCTTGGATTTCAAGCGAGGTGGACCCTATGGGCAGAGTGATGTTATCCTCGATGTAGGCAGTGACACGGTGGAGGAAGGGAATGTCCGAATATGACCGGTTCCTATATGCTGTGGATGCGGATGGGTATGGGGTGCAGCGCGGGTCGAACTGTTTTCCGGAGCCGGTATTGCCGTTAGTCTTCCACTCCGCTCCTATGAGGGCCTTGTTCCTGATGCGGCCGTACTGGCCGAAGAGATTGGCCGTTATGCGTGCCTGTGCATTTATGGGGCGGCCGAAAATTTCCACGTCAGAATAATATTGGGGCTGGGTGAAGAATCCGATTCCTTCGTGGTCGCTTATTTCGGTGGTCGTCGGTGTGTAGCCCGCCGAAGCCTGATATGAACGGTCACGGGAATATTGATCGCTTATGTCCCCTGAGGCCATATATTCTATGTTGGTAATCCAGGGCTTGTTGATTATCCAGCGGCCGTTGATGTTCAGACGGAGTCCTTTGTCCCTTTCCCTGGCGATTTCGTCGAGATGGAGGTCAGGGTCGGATGAGTTTGTGGCATCAGACCAGTTTCCGTGGAGTTTGACGTTGAACTGGAGTTTTTTGGCGAAAAGATTCGAGTATCCGACCTGGAAATTGAACCTTTTGTATGCGGATGAGGGAGTGCGTATGTCATTGTATGCATAGGCAAAGTCCCCTTCGAAGTTCATCGTCCCTCCCTTTTCTCCAATGGCGAAACCCTTGCCTGCGGATGCCTGTTTTAAGTGCGGGTCGGTTTTCAGCCGCACTTCCCAAGGAGTTACACCTGCTTTTGTCTTGACTACCACTGCTCCGGATGTGAGGTCTCCATAAACTACGGAGGGAATACCTCTGATGACTTCTACGGATTCGATATTGTCCGTCGCTATCTGACGCGTGTCCACTCCGGCTCCGGCCGAAGAGACTGCATTCTGTTCGCCGGCATTGATGGCTGTTCCTGCGGACATAACCTGCAGGTTGGCATCATTGCTGACGGAGGCGCCGTCGAGCACGATGGCGGTACCTAAGGCATTCGCGTCATTACTGCCTATATCCCTGATGGAGATGGCATTCATCGTAGTCAGATTAGGATTCTCCGTGATGTTCCCGGGGAGAAGCTGCATAACGTCCTTGAGACTCGAAGGCTGTACGTGTTCTATGGTCTGTTTGGATATTTTGGATGAAGATGTGATTTCTCCGCCTTCTTCGGCCGTCACGACCACTTCATCAAGTGTGAGAGAAGAAGGGGACATTTTTATTTTCAGCGTGCGTATGTCCTTTTGAATTTCAAAACTGCGCGTTACGGTTTCATATCCGAGAATTGCAAACTCGAAGGTGAACTTTCCTGCCGGCACTCCCTTGATGTCAAAGAAGCCATTGTCATCGGTAAGAGTCCATAATCCGAGTTCTTTGATGACAGCCGTGGCCATATAAACACCCTCTCCGTTAGATGCATCAAGCACTGTACCGGAAATATCGAACTTACCGTTATCCTGTGCGTGCAGGCACAGGGTAACGGTAAGTAATATCAGGGCTGATATGAGGCGTTTCATATCAGATGGACTTATGGAACAGTTTATTCATCCTGAGCTTTGTCCTTTACGCAGCGGACTGATGTTCCGTTGGTAATGTTGTTATAACCGGCGAATATGTTGCCCTGCGTCAAGGCCGGCATCAACCCGTAGAACTGAATGTTCGAAGTGGTCTTCGGATTCTTATAGAATGAGGAGCCGATGAAATAACCTGTGTTGAGAACCTTAGGAGTTCCAATGACACCGGCCATTTTGCCAGTCCCGTTTGTCTCCGTAATCATACCTGCTACGGCGGAGGATACAGGCCAGTTGTCGCTTTCAAGCCACGCGATGGAGCCGTTTCCTCCGTTACTAAGTTCAGGGTCATAGTAGGGGGCATCGGTTTTCGAGAGTTCTTTGGTACTGCACTTGCCGACCAGATTAACCATTTCAGCGACTGTGGGAAGGTGCCATCCTTCGGGACAGATGCCCTGACATCCTTCGAATGAGGCGGCATTTTCTTCGGTGATTTCTCCACGTTTGACACCGAAAGCGGTGGCAGTAGTATAGAGATAACCCTTGGCTACTATGCCAGCATCGCTTTTATCCAGTTCGAGTTCGGTGCCTTCTTCGTTGACCTTTAGAGGATACCAAATACCGTTCTCAGAGGCGGTCAGGTCATCGGACAGTGTTTTTCCTTCCGGAACATAGCGGAGGTTGGCTGCCATCCAAATGTTACCGTCCTTCAGTTTTACGAGGGGATATTCGACATCTCCGTAACTGAGATAGGGAGCGGAGATATTATAAGAAATGCCTTTGGCTTCGCTGCGGTTCGGTCTGGTTACCTTGAATCTTACATTGCTTAATATATTGTCTTTGCTTGTGCTTGGAAGAATAGTGACGGTGACATTGGTGCTTCCCTTGTCTCCGGATTCAGGTGCGACTGTAATGTTGTCTTCCA
>JAGHUZ010000041.1 GCA_018064575.1 Candidatus Minthomonas equi | reverse complement strand
ACAGCAGTCTCATCCAACGCTAATCCGGTCGGAACAGGACTGAAATTCTTGGCACACAGCGAAATCTTTGCTACGGTATTATGCTGAATCTCAGGCATAGTCGTAGAATACATCGCTGTTCCTCTGCCGTCATTCGTAAAGAAAGTAAGTTTGAGGTTGTCATATTTTCCGGCAGGAACCGCAATGTTGAAATATTTGGCGGCATTGCCTATTTCAATGCCGTCAAGGAGGTCCAGTGTGATGCCGGCGCTGTCTGCGGCACTCATCACCGCCTTGCCGTCCGTCACCGTGAAGACACCACTCATGGGCTTCGAGGCATCGCGTATCCTTATCCTTGAAAGCCTGATGCCGGAGTCTGTCGTGGAAAGTACAATCTGCAGGACGGCACCCAGGCTCGATAACTTGAATTCCTGTGGAGCATCGACGGAAAGAGTCTTCCTGCAATACATCGGTAGCGCGAGGTTCCGTGTCTGTCGGGCAGGCCACATATATGAGGAAGAAGTGCAGATGTCAGTCGGGTAAAAGGCTTCTGTCTCTCCCTCAAAGGGCGTGGAACCTGTCTGCCGGAAAATGCCGGTCGTCGTTCCTGCGCCTTCTACAAGGGTAAAAGTGTCTGAACCGTCTGCGCCTTTCACGGTAATCTCATCGCCTTCGCTCCAAAGGACGTCATATTTGTAGGCCATTGTCGTCTTTGTCATTCCAATCCCTTCGGCAAGAGCCGTAATAATCATCGGTTCGGATTTTTCCAAGGTGATGCCGGTCTCCTTGCGGCATCCCGATGCAAGCAACGCCGTGGCAAACAATACTGGTAAAAACGCTTTCTTTTTCATCGTCAAGTGTTTATCTTGTTAGAATTCCGGTTGAGCAAATCCCCCGTCACCAAAGTCCTGCTCAGACAGGCTATCCTTGCCATCACCTGGACTTACGCAGATGATGGAATGAGCATTTATCTCCAGAATCTTGATTTCTGGAGCCCGGTATGATTCGATTTGTGACTGTTTACTCACTCGCTTGTTGATAGAAATCATTCAACAAAGGTAATGAATTTTTAGATATTGCCGTGGCCGTTAAGCGGATAAATGTGTAAATGCGTCTTGCTTGAATAGCCTGCTATCATGGCAGAGATAGCCCGTATTGCTGAAATTAGGTCATAGTCAGGAAAAAAGAGAACGACCTCAAGTACAAGTGACTTGAGGTCGTTCTCTTTTAATCGTGTTTTGTTATGTCTTGACTTATCGGTCTTATTTCACTTCTTCGAAGTCCACGTCAGTGACTTCACCGTCATCTTTCTTGCCTGAGGCATTACCCTGCGCACCGGGGTCGAATCCTGCTCCGCCCGGCTGTCCGCCCTGTGCCTGAGCTGCGCGGGCCATATCTTCAGATGCCGCGTGCCAAGCATTGTTGAGAGCATCCATAGCACTGTCGATGGCTGTGATATCAGCATTCTTGTGGGCTTCCTTAAGCTGTCCGAGGGCTGTCTCTATGGCAGATTTCTTCTCTGCGGGAATCTTGTCGCCATAGTCCTTCAGATTCTTTTCGGTCTGGAAAATCATCGAATCGGCGCCGTTGATTTTGTCGATGCGTTCCTTTTCGGCCTTGTCAGCGGCTTCATTGGCCTTGGCTTCGTCGCGCATTCTCTTGATTTCGTCGTCTGAGAGACCGGAAGAAGCCTCGATGCGGATTTTCTGTTCTTTGCCTGTGGCTTTGTCCTTCGCGGAAACGTTAAGGATACCATTGGCATCGATGTCGAAGGTAACTTCAATCTGAGGAATTCCTCTGGGTGCGGGAGCGATGCCGTCGAGGTGGAAATTACCTATGGTCTTGTTGTCACGTGCCATAGGACGTTCACCCTGAAGTACGTGTATTTCCACTGAAGGCTGATTGTCCGCTGCCGTGGAGAATACCTCAGACTTGCGGGTAGGTATGGTGGTGTTGGATTCGATGAGTTTGGTCATTACTCCACCGAGTGTTTCGATTCCGAGAGACAGAGGGGTGACATCAAGCAAGAGAACGTCCTTTACGTCTCCGGCGAGTACGCCGCCCTGGATGGAAGCGCCTACCGCTACCACTTCATCGGGGTTGACTCCCTTGTTGGGGGCCTTTCCGAAGAATTTTTCCACTACCTGCTGAACGGCGGGGATACGGGTAGAACCGCCGACGAGGAGAACTTCGTCAATGTCGGAAGTGCTCAAACCTGCACTCTGGAGTGCCTGACGGCAAGGCTCGATGGTTCTCTGTACGAGGTCGTCACAGAGCTGTTCGAACTTGGCGCGGGTGAGTGTTTTCACCAGGTGGGCGGGAATGCCGTTTACGGGCATTATGTAGGGGAGGTTGATTTCTGAAGAAGTCTGTGAAGAAAGCTCGATTTTGGCTTTTTCAGCAGCTTCCTTGAGTCTCTGGAGCGCCATAGGGTCTTTTTTGAGGTCAAGGCCGCCATTGTCTGCCGCAAATTCGGCTGCAAGCCAGTCGATGATTCTGTGGTCGAAATCATCGCCTCCGAGATGGGTGTCGCCGTTGGTCGATTTAACTTCGAATACACCGTCGCCGAGTTCGAGAATCGAAATATCGAATGTACCGCCTCCGAGGTCATATACGGCCACTTTCATATCTTTGTTCTTCTTGTCCATACCATAGGCGAGTGCCGCTGCGGTAGGCTCGTTGATGATACGTTTCACCTTAAGGCCTGCGATTTCTCCGGCTTCTTTGGTGGCCTGACGCTGAGAATCACTGAAGTATGCGGGAACGGTGATGACAGCTTCAGTGACTTCCTGCCCGAGATATTCTTCTGCAGTTTTCTTCATTTTTTGAAGAACCATTGCGGAAATTTCCTGAGGACTGTACAGACGGCCGTCGATGTTTACGCGTGCGGTGCCGTTGTCTCCTTTTGATACTTTATAAGGAACGCGGCTGATTTCAGTCTGTACCTTATCGAATGGTTCACCCATAAATCTCTTGATGGAGAAGATGGTCTTGAGAGGATTAGTGATGGCCTGACGCTTGGCGGGGTCGCCGATTTTGCGTTCTCCGTTATCAGTGAATGCCACTACTGAAGGAGTGGTTCTTTTCCCTTCGCTGTTGATGATGACTGCGGGTTCATTGCCTTCCATTACAGCTACGCAGCTGTTGGTGGTTCCGAGGTCTATTCCTATGATTTTTCCCATAATAGTATGTTTTTTATTTGTTATTCCGTTTGTTGCCATACTGATTACGAAAGCTGTGCCAAATGGAAAAGAACTCAGATTTACTGACAATGTGTCATTTTATGCAAGTCCTTTCTGCCAGTTTCAGTCGTTTCCGTCATATATTTGCAGGAATTCTGAATTATTGGTAATTTTGCGTTTCAGTAGTACTGATGGAATTTTACACGGTACGAAATAATTACGTAATGAAACCTGCAATAATCGAAGTAAGCACTGCGAAACAGCTTAGTGATTTTATAACTTTTCCGGAAAAACTCTATAAGGACTGTGATAATTGGGTTCCCGCTCTGAGGGGGGACGAATTCGATACTCTCAGTGGCGATTGTGCCCGTAACGCTGCGATGGAATTCTGCGAAAGAATACTTTTTCTCGCGTATGATGACGGACATAATATAGTGGGACGCATCGCAGGTATAATTAACCACAAGGCGAACAAGGAATGGAAAACCCGCGTCGTCAGATTCGGATGGATGGACTTCATCAATGATGAGGAAGTCGCAGTCGCCCTCTTGGGAGCCGTGAAGAAATGGGGGGCTCTCAAGGGAATGGATACAGTCAAAGGCCCTCTCGGATTTACCGATATCGACAGGGAGGGAATGCTTGTCGAAGGCTTTGAAAATCTTTCTCCTTTCACCTGTATCTATAATTATCCGTATTATCCTGAAATTCTGGAGAGAATCGGCTTTTCCAAGGATGCCGACTGGGTTCAGATGGAAGTGGATATCCCCTCCGAGGTTCCGCAAATCCTGAAATACAGCACCCTTGTGGAGGAACGCTTCGGGCTTCACGTAGCCAAAGCCTCTTCCATGCGTGAACTCGGAAAGAGATACGGCAGGGCTCTTTTTCATCTTGTCAATGAAAGTTTCGCCCCGCTATATGAATTTTCACCGCTTTCTGATACCCAGATAGACCGTTATCTGAAAACATATATACCGATTCTGGACCTTGATTTCGTCTGTGTCATCGTGGATGATGATGACAGGGTCGTCGGGTTCTGTTTCTGCGTGCCGTCGTTGGCGAAGGCGGTCAAGAAAAGCGGCGGGCGTCTTTTCCCCTTCGGAGTTCTTCGAATTCTACGTGCCCTAAGGAAGAACGATACATTGGAGGCACTGATGATAGGGGTGAGTCCGGAATACCAGCGCAAGGGGGCCACGGCACTGATATTCAAATTTCTACAGGAGAATTGCAATAAGCGTGGTATCAAGCGGCTTTGGGTTAATCCTATGCTCGAAAAGAACTATGACGTGCGGAGCATATGGGGTAT
>JAGHUZ010000265.1 GCA_018064575.1 Candidatus Minthomonas equi | reverse complement strand
TCTTCGTACTTCAGAGTTCGAAAAGAAAACCCGTTGATATCAAATGGAAAGCCAGCGGAAACGCCTCGGTATCCATCGACGGTGAAACTGTCACCTGCGGTCTTTCAGGCCTCACCACAGTTCCGGCAGGACGGCACACCCTCAGAATAGAGGTAGTAAGCGGTGAACGATGCCCAGCCCTGATGGCCTCCGGCACAGTCCAGTCAGCCTGGACAGTATCCACTTCACCTATAGGGAAATTCCTTCCTGTAGAAACAGATGACGTCTATTCCTCCGAAAACACATACCCTGACGACAGAAGGGAAATCACCGAAACACAAAACACCGGCACCATTTACCCCATTACGAACGCATCACAGTCCGATGGAATCATAACTATGGATGAATGCGGTCTGACCGTCATTGACTTCACGGAACTGGAACTTGCCGCCCTTTCCTTCACTGCCAGCGGTCGTGGGGAAATCAGCGTCACCTATGGTGAATCATTCGAAGAGGCTGTTTCCATTCGGCCTGCCTCCAGTGAGCAGATACCCATCGCCCCCATCCCTCTCACAGACGAAGACAAGACTATTGTCACCCCGGAACGAGGCTTCCGCTTCGCAGCCATCCGCAGCACGGGGAAGTGCAAAATCCGCGAACTTCGAATGTTGGCCAAAATGTGGCCCGTGAAACAGATGTTCCGGTTCGACTGCTCAGACACGGATTTCAACAGAATGTTCGAAGCAGGAGTGGCCACCCTCCACACCGCTCTGCACAATTTCTATCTGGACGGCATCAAGAGAGACTATCTGCCCTGGGCAATGGATGCCACCATCAGTTCCATAGGAGGCAATTATCTCTTCGGCGAACG
The DNA here is from genome assembly GCA_018064575.1 of Candidatus Minthomonas equi. Lineage (GTDB taxonomy): Bacteria > Bacteroidota > Bacteroidia > Bacteroidales > UBA932 > Minthomonas > Minthomonas equi. Next base: position 3,778 of record JAGHUZ010000265.1, on the reverse strand, counting down.
GCAGGTCTGCCGCAACAGCATTTCCATCGCACTTCTTCCCTCCAAACCGAAAAAAGAGGACATTGGCATCGTTGATTACCCACTCCATGCCCTGATAGGACTCTGGGAAGAATACCTTCGCTTCGGAGAACTTGCCACAAGTCTCCTGTATCGCGACAGAATCGAAAGCCAGCTGGCTCTTTATGAGAGTTTACAGGATGAATATGGATTCATTTCGTCCCGGAATGAGGAATGGGGATTCATCCCTGGATGGAATACGCAGAACGGACCGGAAAAAACCGGCACCCCTGCATACGCCCAGATGATGCTCTATTACAATTTCATCACAGCCTCCCGGTTCGAGGCCCTTTGGGGGGATGTAAAAGCATCCGCACACTATGCCGATAAAGCAGCCGAACTCAAGAAAAACATAATGTCCTGCTTCTGGGACGATACACGGAAGGCCTTCATCAACGGATATCGTTATGATGGAACCCGGGACGACAGAATATCGCACCATTCCCAGAATATGGCCGTCTATACCGGCATTTTCCCGGAACAATACACCGACCATCTCTATGATGTCACCTACCCTTCAATCGAAGGCTATCAGGATGACATCAGTTATGAAAAGGGATATGAAGCCATCTCCTACGCCCGATGTGGAAAAACGGCACAGTTCGTATCACTACTGAAAAAAGTCTGGCTCAGATGGCTTGAAACTGGGCACACCAGATTTCCCGAAAATTTCAAGATAAATGAAACCCTGCCCCGGCAATATGAATTCTATAACCGCGAATTCGGTCTCAGTCTATGCCACGGAGCCAACGGCGTCCCTCCCATACTGACGGCACTATATGGCATCCTTGGATTCTCGGTTAACGAAACAGAACTGTCGGAATACAGCTTCGCTCCAGACCTGATAGGAATGGAGTACGTTTCCGGAAAAGTTCCAGTAGTCCAAGGCTATATCTGCGTCGATTTCCACAGTGACGGCTCCGGCACCGTCACTGTACCAGCAGGATGCACCGTAAAAGTAAACTTTGCAGGAAAACAAATGAAATTCACAAAAGAAGGAAAATACAGTTTCAAGTAATCACCTAATCATATTATGATATCTTTTCTAATCAGCCTCGCCGCTCTTGTAGCCGGCTACTGCCTCTACGGGAAATTGATAGAGAGAATATACGGTCCGGATTCATCTAAAAAAACTCCGGCCATCACCAAAGCCGACGGAGTGGACTATGTCCCTATGCCAGCCTGGAAAGTTTTTATGATTCAGTTCCTTAACATAGCCGGGACCGGTCCTATCTTCGGTGCCATAATGGGTGCCAAATTCGGTCCGTCCTGCTACCTCTGGATAGTGTTGGGCTCCATCTTCGCCGGAGCGGTTCACGACTATATGACCGGAATGCTTTCCATACGGCACGACGGACTGGGAGTCCCCAATATCGTAGGGAACTATCTCGGCAGACACGCCAAGACCGTGATGCTGATATTCTCAATGATACTGCTCCTGCTCGTAGGTACGGTATTCGTATTCAGTCCGGCACTGATTCTCGGAGACATCGCCGGCTTTATGTCCACAGCGAAAACCTCCATTATGGTATGGGTGCTGATTATTTTCGCATACTACATCATCGCCACTATGCTCCCCATAGACAAACTCATAGGCAAGGTTTACCCCCTCTTCGCATTCTGTCTCATCTTTATGGCTGTGGCCCTGTGTGTATGCCTGTTGATCAAATGGCCGGCGATCCCTGAATTCTGGGACGGACTGCAGAACCGCGGTCCTTCGATAGGACTTGACGGACAGCCCATATTCCCCTGCCTTTTCATAACTGTAGCCTGCGGAGCCATCAGCGGATTCCACGCTACCCAAAGTCCCATTATGGCCAGATGCGTCCAAAACGAGAAAATGGGACGCCCCATATTCTACGGAGCGATGATAACCGAAGGTATCGTGGCTCTGATTTGGGCGGCAGTATCCTCCTGGTTCTTCTTCGACGGTGGAATGGCAGCATCTGGAGCATCTTCAGGGCAGGCCCCGGAAGTCGTGACTTCCGTTTCAAGTGCCTGGCTGGGAATGTTCGGCGGCATTCTGGCCATCATCGGTGTCGTGGCCGCGCCCATCACCAGCGGTGACACCGCATTCAGAAGTGCCCGTCTAATAGTGGCCGACTTCCTGAATCTGGAACAGAAAAAAATATCACGCAGACTGATTATCGCCATTCCGCTCTTCATCACCGCCTCTCTGCTCCTGTGGTACAATATCGCTGACGAAAACGGATTTAATGTCATCTGGCGTTATTTCGGGCTGGCCAACCAGGCTCTCGCCGCTATGATGCTGTGGACTGCCACCGCTTATTTTTCCAAATCGGGAAAGGGATTCCGATTCCTCTTCACCCTTATCCCGGCAGCCTTTATGACAGCCGTATGCATCACATTCCTCTGCGTGGATCAAATCGGATTCAGACTTCCGACCGCCATCATTCCCTGGACCGGCATCGGCACATTTGTCATTTCCATTCTGATATTCTACACCTGTCGCTGTAAACACCTGTATAAGAAAGCATAAAACAAAACTGTTATGAGTCGCAAACACATCATCACCCTTTTTCTGGGAATACTTGCCATCCCCGCGCAGATTTTCGCCTGCACCAACATATTGATATCCAAAGGAGCATCCAAAGACGGTTCAGTTATGATATCCTATGCCGCCGACTCCCATACTCTGTTCGGAGAAGTATATTTCCATCCGGCCGCTGACTGGAAAGCCGGAACTATGCTGGACATCACAGAATGGGATACCGGGAAATTCCTCGGAAAAATATCCCAGATACCACACACCTACCAGACTGTGGGCAATATGAACCAATACGGTGTAATGATTACCGAAACCACCTACGGAGGACGTCACGAACTCTATGATTCCACTGCCGTAATGGACTACGGTTCACTAATATACGTTACGCTTCAGAGAGCCCGGACAGCACGGGAAGCCATAGGCATCATCACAGATTTAGTAAAGGAATACGGCTATGCCTCTGAAGGCGAATCCCTCTCCATAGGAGACGAAAACGAAGCTTGGATTCTCGAAATTATCGGTAAAGGTGTCAAACTGGACGCCTCCGGTAACAATACCCGTAAAGGGGCCGTCTGGGTAGCGGCACGCGTACCTGACGGATACATCTGCGCCCACGCGAATCAGTCCAGAATCCACCGCATAAACTTCAACGACCCGGAAAACTGGCTCTACTCTCCCGATGTCGTTTCCTTCGCCCGGGAAATGGGATATTTCTCCGGAAGCGACGAAGAATTCAGTTTCTGCGATGCCTACGCCCCCATAGACTTCGGAGGGATGAGAGGATGTGAAGCCAGAGTCTGGAGTGCATACAGAAAACTTGGCGGAGGCCTCATCGCAGGACGTCCGGCCGATGACTATCTCGATTTCGCTATGGGATACAATGCCGCCAACAAGATGCCCCTTTTCATCAAACCGGCAGAAAAAGTTTCATTGAAAGACGTAGCAGATATGATGCGCGACCATTATGAAGGGACACCTATGGATATGACCACGGACGCAGGAGCCGGTGGACACCACACCCCATACAGATGGCGACCTATGTATTTTGAAGCCAACGGCAGAGAGTACCTGAACGAAAGAGCCATAGCCACACAGCAGACAGGCTTCTGGATAGTATGCCAAAGCCGCGGATGGGTACCCGAAGAACTGAAAGGCATTCTCTGGTTCGGAACCGACGATGCCGCCACTTCCTGTCTCACCCCCATATACACC
>JAGHUZ010000299.1 GCA_018064575.1 Candidatus Minthomonas equi | reverse complement strand
TGGCTAACTCAATATCCTCCGTACAATAAAATCCAAGTCCGTAATCATTCATTGGATTCCCCTTCCCAAATTCGGGAACTTCTATTATCAAAGGAGATCCGTGATATATGTCCATAAAACTAACATTATAATGTCAGTACAAAGTTAAGAATATTTTTGAAATAAATTCTTTTTTAGAGCAAAAGTTATCTTCAATCCGGAGGAACTGGAGGCTGTCAGGAGCGCAGATGAGCCGGCAGTAAAGTTTCCTGAAACTTACCGGAGAAGGCCTGAGAGACAATCTGAAAGATGTACTTTCCGATGCGAATGAGGCGACTATCAGCACAGGAATCAATCGTCCTGTCGGTTATGTTTATTCAACAGCCATATGAATACAAATTACCACAAATGCTCCAGCAGAATTTTCAATCCTATCCCTGTCAATATCAAGCCTCCCACGAATTCGGAACGTTTTCCGAAACGGACACCGAGAATTCCACCGGTTTTCAATCCTAAAAGAGAAGCCAGAGCGGTAATCAAAAAAATCATTGCAAATCCCGCCATAGCACGAACAGATGTCATTTTTATCAGAGCAAGTGAAATACCAGTAGCCAAAGCGTCAATGCTCGTGGCTATTGCCAGCACACACAGACTGCCTGTCCTAAGCAAATTAATGGATGATATGGAAGTTTCTTTCGAGAAACCTTCCCGAATCATATTCACCCCTATATAAGACAATAGGACAAATGCTATCCAATGGTCGAAATCTTCAATATAAGAACTGACACTGATTCCTATCCCCCATCCCAATGCAGTGAAACCGGACTGGAAAAGACCGAAAAAACAGATGATTTTCAATACCTGATACCATCTTGGACGTTCTCCCATACCGATACCTCCGGATATGGAGACAGCGAAAGTGTCAAAACTCAGCCCTATAGCTAAAAGAAAAAGTTCAAAATATGACATAACTGATGTTTCTCAGCGACTGGAAATATCTATGGGAATCCTGTTCACTATGGCTTTCCCCAGTGTAAAACTGTCCGCATATTCAAGGTCATCACCGAATCCGATACCTCTGGCTATCTGGGTAATCCTGACACCTGTTTCTGACAGGATACGGGATATATAGAACGAAGTGGTCTCTCCGTCCATACCTGTACTGAGGGCCAGAATCACCTCCGATACTTTCCCAAAAGTCACTCTGGTTTTCAATTGTCCGAAGGGCAAATCATCCGGTCCGACCCCATCCATAGGGGAAATCAAGCCTCCGAGAACGTGATATACTCCGTGGTAATCTCCTGTCTGTTCGATACTTATGACATCGCGCAGACTTTCTACCACACAGATGACGGAAGAATCTCTTTTCGGGTCAGAACACACTCCACACTTTTCTGAATCCGATATCATTCCGCATTCGCAATATCGTATCTCGTTTCTGAGCCGGATAAATGCATTTCCGAATCTATCGACATTTTCCCGAGGCTGCTTAAGCAGGTGCAAAGCAAGACGCAATGCTGTCCTCCTTCCTACCCCCGGCAATGAAGCAAATTGCTCCACCGCTTCCCCAAGGAGTGCGGGAATGCCATCCGGTCCATTAATGTTCATCATTTTTTATTACCCTTCTCCTTGAGGGTTATCTTATATAACCTGGGCCAATACTTTCCTGTGAGGTAAATTCCACCGTCTTTCCGGTCATATGCTATTCCGTTCAGAACATCTGTACGCGATGTTCTGAGACTGGAGGGAAGCAGATTTCTGCAGTCCACCTTCCCTTCCACCTCGCCTGTTCCGGGATTGATTATGACGATATAATCCTGCAAATATACGTTGGCCCATATTTTCCCGTCTATATATTCCAGTTCATTCAGATACTGGACATCTGCACCGTTCATCTTGACGTCAATCGACCTGATTCTGGTAAAAGAAGCGGGATTGAGAAAATGTAAGCGCGAGGAGCCGTCACTCATAATCAGTTCTTTTCCATTAGTAGTCATCCCCCAGCCCTCTCCGGGATAACTGAATTCCGAAAGCTTGGTCATAGTCGACAAATCGTACATATAACACTTGTGGTTCGTCCACGTAAGAACATAAAGATACCCACCTGCCACACACGAACCTTCTATGAAAACATCTTCCGGATAATTGATTTCAGAGAGGACTTCACCGGTCTCAAGTTTCACCTTGCGGAATGCGGATTCACCCCACTGCCCGATGCTTTCATAAAACTCTCCCTCATAAAAGAACAAACCCTGAGTATATGCATTCTTATCGTGAATATATGTCTTATCCACGATGACGGAATACTCCGTACACCTGGGATGTGCAGTATTCTCTGCCCCTATCTGTTCCGAATGGGAAAAGACAAAGGCAAGCAAGACCAGACAGACGACGATTCTTTCCATATTCTGCAAAGATACGTCAAAAAGCTTTCATTCGTTCTTATGTTTCGTATCTTTGCTCTTATGAACAATTACATTACATCTTTTCCCATCTCCAGTTTCAGAGTAGACTGTCACAAGCGGCTAAAGCCATACGCATTTATGACTATGGCACAGGAGGTGGCAAATTTGAATGCATCTGCACTCGGGTGCGGATATTCCCATCTTCTGGAACATAACATCACCTGGGTTCTTTCCCGGATGAAAACAGAATATGTAAAATCTCCGATATTTCTTCAAGACACCGTAATGGAAACCTGGCACAAAGGAATGAATGGTCCGTTTTCCATAAGAGATTTCGAAGTACGTGATGCATCGACATCAGAGATTCTGGTCAGATGCACGACATCGTGGGTTCTCGTTGATTTGGACAGCCGTCACCTTGTCCGTATGGACAGATATATCGGACCGTTATTGGAACAGACAGCCATAAAAAAAGATGCCATCGTCAAACCTGCCGGCAAAATCAAGCCACGGTCCGAAATCACATTTGCCATGTCACATAAAGTACTTTTTTCCGACATTGATTATAATATGCACGTCAATAACGCCAAGTACATGGAATGGGCCATCGATGTCATTGATGCCAGGGAAAGGGCAGACACATCCAACAGAGAAATAGCTTCATACGAAATCACATTCAACAATGAAGCACGAATGGAAGATATCATCGACATTTACATAGGAAACATTTCTGACAGAGAGAGATATGTAGAAGGACGACGCGGAAATGAAATAATATTTCAAAGCATCATCAACTTTCTGTAACGTTATAACGCTTTACAAACCGAAATGGTAAGTACACAATCCGTCTGCTGGAGATGGAA
>JAGHUZ010000303.1 GCA_018064575.1 Candidatus Minthomonas equi | reverse complement strand
TATGAAAACAGTGCGTCCATAGAAGATGCCGGCATCATACTGGTGAACACCTGCTCCATCCGGGAGAATGCCGAACAGAGAGTATTCGGACGCCTTGACCGTTTTCTTCAGGAAAAGAAAAGAAGACCTGTCACGGTAGGAGTTCTTGGCTGTATGGCTGCTCATCTCAAGGAAAAACTTCTCGAACACCCCGCAGTGGATTTGGTGGCGGGCCCTGATTCTTACCGCCGTCTTCCACAGATGCTTGGGATGATTGATTCCGCTCATTCATCGCAGGTGGACGTTCTGCTCTCGAAAGAGGAGACTTATGCCGACATAATCCCGGAGAAAAGCATCTGTGACGGAATTACAGCCTTCATATCCATTATGCGGGGATGCGACAATATGTGCACTTACTGCATAGTTCCTTATGTCAGGGGAAGGGAAAGAAGCCGTGACCCTTATACTATCATCGAAGAAGCGAAGAAGCTCTATCTGAAAGGTTTCAGGGAGGTAAATCTTCTGGGGCAGAATGTCGATTCCTATTTGTGGAAGAGTTCTGACGGAAATCTGACCTTTGCTGACCTTTTGAAAATGACGGCACAAATCGCTCCCGACCTCAGGGTACGTTTCTCAACCTCCCATCCCAAGGATATGAGTGATGAAGTGATATCGGTAATGGCCTCATTCCCCAACATCTGCAAGCATATTCATCTTCCTGTACAGTCCGGAAGCGACAGAATGCTTTCCAAGATGAACAGGAAATATGACAGGGAGAGGTATATGGACAGAATATATAAAATCAGGGAAATATTGCCTGAAGCCACCATTACTACCGATATTATAGCCGGTTTCTGTTCTGAAACGGAGGAAGAACACGGGATGACTATGTCCCTGATGGAAGAAGTCCGCTTTGACAGCGCCTTTATGTTCCAATATTCGGAACGCCCTGGCACTTTGGCCTCCAGACATTTTCCCGATGATGTCCCGCCAGCGGTCAAAACCCGCAGGCTCAATGAAATCATAGAACTTCAGAATGAAATTTCACTGGAGAGAAACAGGCGTCACATCGGACAGTCCTTTGTCATTCTCGTAGAGGGGACTTCCAAACGGAACAAGGCGGAACTTTATGGCCGCACTTCCGGAAACAAAGTCTGCATTTTTCCTGCCGGCGATTTCAAGGTGGGGGATTATGTCGAACTTACCGTGACCGGATGCACTTCCGCTACCCTGATGTGCGCTAATGCTCATAAGGTGAATCACGACTGAGCATACTTTCGTCCGTCTTCATTTTCTCCATCCCGTATGAGAATCTCTCCTTCCTCGGTTACGGAATAGAAACAGGTGTAGCAGGCAATCCATACCGAGCCGCTTTCCGGACATTTTCCGGGGATGGATGTGAAGTATTCGAAATCGAATCCCATTCGGAGCAGGTAAGATACGTCCGTTACCGTTTTCCCCATTTTGATGCATTCCTTGAGTATCGAATAATTTTTCATCAGAATCCTGTCTATCCATCGGATTCCCTTTTTCCTGTCTCTGTTCAGCCTGTCGTTATATGAACAACGGCATTCATCGCTGCAGAATTTCTTGTCCGCCCTTCCGTTGAAATTCTTTCCGCATTCCGGACACGTTTTCATCAGATGTTTATTTGCTGGTTTTCTGCAAAATTAATCGTTTGACCGGTGAAAGTTGTGGTACCTATGGCATAAATGTCTTTTTTTATAGAACTGAAAAAATTTATAAATAACCGGAAGCGATGAAAAACGGGTGCTGTCGGAAGTAAGCGGAAAACATACGGAAAATGTGAATGGGGTGACGGAAATTTGCTGCCGGATAAACATTAAAACAAAGCATTATGAACATTACTAACGGAACAGTAAACAGAATTGAGTTGAAGGGACACGTGGGGCAGGAACCCAAAGTGGCGGTTTTCGGTGATACGACAGTCATCAAGTTCTCGATGGCGACCAGTGAAATTTACAAGGATCGTGCGGGGTCTATCGTGGAGGAAACGACCTGGCATTCCATATCCGCCTGGGCAGGAAAAGGGATGCCCCGATTTTCGGACATCCACAAGGGTACACTGGTAAGGGTGACGGGCCGTCTGCGGAATAATCGTTATACGGACCGTAACACAGGAGAAGACAAATCGTTTTGGGAGGTATTGGCCAGCAGTATCGTGATTGAAGATGAAGAGAAAGAAGAGATGGTAAATCAGTAATAAAAACTACCTTTGTATCTCAAATCAAACGAGTGATGACAAAGGATTATTACATTTACAATACTCTGACGAGAAACAAGGAATTATTCAAGAGCGTTAACCCGGGTATGGTGGGTCTGTATGTATGCGGACCCACCGTGTACGGGGAACCTCATTTGGGACACGCCCGTCCGGGCATAACCTATGATGTCCTGGTCAGATGGCTCAGATATCTCGGTTACAAGGTTCGTTATGTCAGGAATATCACTGATGTCGGACACCTTGAGCATGATGCTGATGAAGGTGAAGATAAAATCACTAAAAAAGCCCGGCTGGAATCATTGGAACCGATGGAGGTGGCACAGACTTACACGCTGGCTTATCACGAGGCTATGCGTAAACTCAATGTCGCACCTCCGAGCATCGAACCACGTGCTTCGGGACATATCATAGAACAGATTCAACTGGTGCAGACCATTCTTGACAAGGGTTTCGCCTATATCAGCAACGGTTCGGTCTATTTTGATACCCAGGCCTATGATGCGAAGTTCCACTACGGGCTTCTCTCCGGCAGGAATCTCGATGATACCAGAGAAAATACCAGAGAACTTGACGGCCAGAGCGACAAACGCTCCCCCTTTGATTTCGCCCTTTGGAAGAAAGCCTCTCCGGAACATATAATGAAATGGCCTTCCCCTTGGAGTGAGGGATTTCCCGGATGGCATCTGGAATGTTCTGCGATGAGTGAGAAATATCTCGGAGAAGTCTTTGACATTCACGGTGGAGGGATGGATCTTTGTTTCCCCCATCACGAATGTGAACTCGCCCAGAATACAGTTTCACGCGGACAGGGCGGTGTCAGATATTGGATGCACAATAATATGATTACCATCAACGGGCAGAAAATGGGCAAGTCACTCGGTAATTTCATAACCCTGAATGAGTTTTTTACCGGTTCCAATCCCCATCTGGACCAGGCTTATTCCCCGATGACCATCCGCTTCTTCATCCTGCAGGCTCATTACAGAAGTACTGTGGATTTTTCGAATGATGCTCTCAAGGCTGCGGAGAAAGGTCTCAAGAGGCTGCTTCAAGCCGTCAGGGATGTGGATGCCATAACTTTCTCTTCAGGGGAAGGCGTAAATGCCGAACTGAAAAAAGATTATGACGGAGTGTTCGATTCCCTGTGCGATGACTTGAATACGCCTGTCGCATTGTCATTCATTTACGATGCAGTCAGACTGCTCAATCAGGCCAAAGATCACCAGATAACACTTCATTCTGCCGACAGAATACTTCTTGATGAGCTGCTTAGGAAAATCGTTCCCGATGTTCTTGGGTTGGTGGATGAAAGTACGGAGTCCGGTTCGGAGTCGATAGTGGGCGGACTGATGGATATGATTCTTGAAATAAGAAAGGAAGCCAAGGCCAAGAAGGACTGGACCACGAGCGACCTTATCCGCGACCGTCTCAAGGATGTCGGAATTCAGGTGAAAGATACTAAGGACGGGGTGGAGTGGAGCAGATAACTGACGTACTCGTAAATTATTGGTAAGAATATGGCACTGTATCTGCTCATATTTGCAGTCATCATCATCACTTGTGTGTTCCTCAACAAGTTTTCAGGCAAGGTCGGTATTCCGGTCCTGCTGTTCTTTCTTGTGCTCGGACTTTTCTGCGGAAGCCAGTATGATGAGTTCGCGGAAGAAAGCGGATGGCTTGTCGGTGATATCAGCACTATAGCACTCATATTCATAATGTTTTATGGGGGGTTCGGCACGCGATGGAAGTCTGCCAGACCCATCGTGGTCGAAGCTGGACTGCTCGCGACAATCGGCGTGGCACTTACTGCCCTGTTTGTAGGGCTGTTCTGCCATTTCGCACTCGGGTGGACTGCGTTGGAAAGTTTTCTGATGGGTGCGGTCATAAGTTCCACAGATGCTGCGACGGTGTTCTCCATATTGCGTACGCGTAAACTTGGTCTGAAAAACAACAGTGCTCCCTTGGTCGAGGTGGAGAGCGGTTCCAATGACCCGATGTCGTATATGCTCACCACCGTGATGCTGTCGCTTTTCTCCGGGGATGTTTCTGGTGGGAATATCGTATTGCAGATATTCACGCAAATGATTTTCGGTGCTGGATTGGGGCTTGTAATCGCGAAAGGCGCTGTGTTCCTTTTGAAACGAATCAGCTTCAGGAACAATGGCTTTGACCTTTTGCTATTCATCTCCATCGCACTCTTGTCATACGCACTGCCGGATATGGTGGGCGGGAACGGTTACCTGAGCGCATACATAGTGGGTATAGTGTTGGGCAATACCATATTTACGGAAAGAAAGCCTATGGTATCCTTTTTCGATGCGATAACAAGTTTGATGCAGATTGTCATCTTTTACCTTCTCGGAATGCTTGCGATACCATCGAATCTGCTGCATTCCCTGGTGCCGGCTCTTATGATTTTTGCTTTTCTGACTCTTGTCGCCAGGCCTCTGGCTGTTTTCGGCGTACTGGCTCCTTTCAGGAAATACCCGTTCAGACAGATGGAACTGGTCTCTTTTGTCGGACTTCGGGGTGCGGCTTCCATAGTGTTTGCCATTACGATACTTACATCGAAAGCGGAACTTCAGAATGACATTTTCAGTATAGTATTTTGTATAGTATTGGCGTCCATCGCATTACAGGGCTCACTGGTTCCTGCTGTAGCGAAGAGGACCGGAATGACCGACAGCGATGCCGATGTGATGACTACTTTCAGTGATTTCAGGGAGAACGCTGAAATGTCATTCGGTGTCATAGGTATCAATGAGTCCGGTACTTGGAATAATCGTTTCGTCAGGGAACTCGACCTTCCGCAAGATTGTATTCTGGCACTTGTGGTACGTGGTGATGAACGCATTGTCCCCAGGGGTGATACTGTGCTCAAGGCTGGAGATGAAATCGTGATATGCACACGCTCATATCAGGATTCTGCCACTGACAGTCTCATACAGCACACCATCCCGGAGGATAGCGAATGGGCTGAATGCAAGGTGAGCGAGTATATCAAAAGTAATGGAAACCTTCTGGTG
>JAGHUZ010000142.1 GCA_018064575.1 Candidatus Minthomonas equi | reverse complement strand
CCCCAACTTCCTCCGTATTTCTTCTCCGCTATCAAAGTCGGGCATTTTTCTCCTGGATTTGCCGTCAGGGAGCAGAGCTTCAGATATCGTTTTTCCGTATCGGCAAAAATGGAATCGGCTCTTGAACGGCATCCGGTCAGCAGTCCGAAGAATTTTATCCATTCCGTTCTTCCGAGAGGCAGGTTTTCCATATAGTCGGCCCCTTCCACTATCGGAATGTTCAATTTTTCCGCCGCTCCGTATGTTCCGTTCTCGAAAGGGGATGAAATGATGATATCGGGTTTCAGTGCCGCGATTTTCTCAATGTCCGGGGAGTAGGAATCTCCGACATCGCAAATCAATCCCTGCCGTACCATCGCTTTAATCTTGTCAGACATAATGTATCTTGACTCGCAGACACCCTTGATACTGTTCGTACACCCGAGTTCTTCCATTATGCAGGCGTGTGTACCGGTGTAGATGACCATACTTTCCACGGGAACGTGAATGGCAGTCCATCCATCCGGGGCTGAATATCCGTTCTCCTTTGGAATCAAGGCATATTGGCGCAGTACGCTTCCCTTTTTCCATGGGTTGGAAACCTCGATGAAGGTGCAGGAATCCCCTTCGGAAATATTCAGGTAGCAGGCATATTGCATCGAAGATGTCTCCTTCCCGGTGGAAGATACGGTACCGCTGCCGCATCGGGTGGATATGATGCAGAGAAGGAGTATGTTCAGAGAAATCAGTTTTTTCATTTCGGAACAGTATCTTCAGCTTTACCGTTTGATGAATGAAATGGCGACAGGGTTCATTCCTCCCGTACCGGATTTGGAAATTATGCGCCCCGAAGTGTCCAAAACGTATATATCTCCCTCGCTGACATAGTCCGATGTGCCTATGTATATTAATTTGGTCGGGGAATCATAGCTGATGAAACTGCCGCCAGGTATTTTGGAGCCGGGGATGAGTTCCCCGCGTATGGTGTCGGTCGAGGTGTCGAATACCGAGTAGTTGAATGTCTGGTTCCAGTTTTCATCATAAGTAGAGGACATAATATAGGCGGTGCCGGGTTCACCTATGGTCATAGCCGTGGGGGTGACTCCTTCGATGGTGGTGACTTCGTCGGTGGAGGTATCGATTTTCTGAAGGCGGGCCGGAATATCGGAATAATTGCCCCAGCTTATAAGGTAGAGAGAATGGCCGCAGACGTGGAAACTTTGTGGATTGTTGTTTACTGTCAGCGTTTTGAGTGGAGTGAGGGTGGCTTCGTCGATGACTGTTACAGTGGTACCGTACATTCCGGACGGGTCATAACCGAAGGAGTCGGCGACATAGAGTTTGCCGTTGGAGCATGCTATGCCTTCAGGGTTCGGACCTGTCGGAGCCTTGCGGACTGTGAAGCTGGTGGTGTCGATTTCAGCCACGTGCCCTTCGAACATAGTGGCGAATACTTTTCCATTGTGTGCGCAGAAATGGCGTGGAGTTCCCCCCTGGATGGCCTTGATGATATTGCACTCTGTGTCACAGACGAAAATGACACTGGACATACTGACGGCTATATAGAGTTTGGACCCGTAGAGAATCATATCATTGGCCACGTCTCCGAGTTTGATTCCGTTTGCGGAAGAAAACAGGTCCCCCGGAGTTACGAGACCGGTTTTGCAGTCCATCAAGGTGATGGAGGCATCATTCGCTTCCCAGTTTCCGCTGTTGAGAATGAGAGCGACAGATTCTGTCTGTTCCTGCGGTTCTGCTTCTGATTTTTCCTTCTGGCAGGATGCAGTCAGAATCAGAAGGAAAACGGTGATGATGGAAAATAAGAGAGTATTTTTCATTTTTTAAGTTTTTTAAGTGAATATGAGTTCTAGAAATAGAGTTTTGCAGTCAGTCTGAAGCATCTGCCAGGCATAGGATAATACTGGATGATTTCGTATTGCTGGTCTGTGAGGTTTCTGCATTCGGCCGTGAGTCGAAGTCTGAGCTCCGTGTTACGGAATCCGAAGTCTCTGGAAAGTGATACGGAGTGCTCGAAATAAGGTGCAAGCCGATTGTCATCAGTGTTCTGTTCCATCGACCATCTCGGGCCGACGCCGGAAAACATATAACTGAGGCTTATCCATCTGTTTAGCCACGAAACAGACCCGCTTCCCGAGTGGCGTGGGGTATATGGAATCTGGTTCCTGTATGTCTTTGAGGCGGCGTCTGTAATGTCCACAGCGCTCTGAAAAGTATAGGATGCATTCATTTCGATGGAACTTGCCTTCGGCAGTGCAAGTGTGGCGGCGAGATTTACGTCGCATCCGAGAATCTGCACTTCGCCTATGTTCCTCATCTTCCAGATAAACATTGTTGGGCGGGCCACTATCTTGTCCTGAACTTGGTTGAAGTATCCGTCCACAGAAATGCTGAGTCTGTCGCAGATGGTATTCGCGATGGCTTCGTTCCAGGTGATTCCAAAATTCATCTGGCGGGCAGTTTCGGGACGCAGATTCCTATTGCCCACGCGGGCATAATAAAGGTCATTGAAGGTAGGGGTGCGGAAGATGTCCTGATATGACATTCTCAGTCGCAGATTGTGCTCTTTCAGGACCCGCCAGCTCAGACTGAAAGCGGGGGAGAGGCGGAAACGGTCGGGGGCCGCCTCCTGTGTGGTAAAGGAACTGACCCTTTCTGTGATGAAGGTCGCCAGAACGGATGCGGTAATGGTGATGCGTGGACTTCGGAATTGCCCTGCAAGGGCTGTCATATCGGTGAAACGGAATGGTTCGGCGGCATCAGGAATGGTCTCGGAAAGAGTGTTGATGAATGCATCCTCAGCCAGGGTGACTGACCAGCGCTCAGATGGGCGGAAACGGGCGGACACAGAACCGTAGTATTCGCGTTGGGTGTATTCGTCAGTTATCTCACCTCCTGAATAATATTCCTTTTCATCGTGGTATTTGTTATAGGAATGCTGATATTTCAACTGTCCCTGCAGAGACCATTTCTCATTCAAGCATTTCTCGTATCTGCCTTGCAGAAAAGCATTTCTGTCCCAAAGTCTCTCATTGGAGCCGGCATTGTAGAGGACAATGCTTCCGGGAAGCCCCCTCTCTGAAAGCAGTCCGCTGCCTTTTACCGTAAGAGTTCCGCCTCCGCTGAACTTTCCGTAAAGGTTGAACTCTCCGCGCACTGTGTTTACGTCGGAGTTACTTCTGACTTCACGGGTATGAGTGGATGCGTTGGTTAGAGTGAACGGGTATTGACCATCGGATTTCAGCCAGTCGGCATCGACAGTCAGTGCCCATTTGGATGAAAGTTTCTGCTTCCAGTTCAGGGATGGATTCCATCCGAATGAAGCAGGTCTGGAAAAATCGTAAGTAAAGGCTCTGAGAGTTACTCCAAGGTAGGTTTTCCTGCTTTCGGCAAAGTTCGGGGTGACACTGTTTATGGTGATGGTACCTGCAGTCGAGAAACTTCTGGCACTCTTGAATATTTCATCGGAACCTCCTATCGAAAGAGAAAGGCTCGAGATGTTTTCGAGACTGAAGCGCCCTATGTCTATCTGACCGTTCGCTGCATCCGAAACCGCTACACCGTCATATACTATGCCGGTATGCTGAGTTCCGAATCCTCTGACCGATACGGTTTTGATACCACCTACACCACCATAGTCCTTTACTTGCAGCCCGGAGAAAGTTTTCAGGGCTTCGTGCATTTCCTGAATGCCGAGCCGGTCGAGTCCGGCCCGGTCCATAACTTGGAGAGGCGCTGACTGCATAGTGGCCGAAGGAATTTTTTCTGCGGAGATTACAGTCTGAGTGATGCTGTCCTGAGGAGTCTGGAAAGAGGATAGTACTGAACCTTGAGGAAACCTCTGTGCCGGATGGCCAAGGCACACGAACAGATACAGAACCATTGGGAAACACGAAACTAAATGCCGCATAATCATCATTCTTGATGCTCCTTACCCGGGAAACATCGGTTAAACATAATGAAAGCGGCAGGTTTTCTGACTTGTTCCTTTCCGACGCCTTCCCATCCATATCGGACAGTGGCAAAGATGGTCGGAAACTTTCGAGGGATTCCCGGTGCAGTCGGGTTACTCCCTCCGGAATAAACAGCTACGGGTATAGTTCCGGATTCTCACCGGATTCCCTATTACAAGCATCACTTGTGTATTCTGCTGATGCTTCACCGCAATCATCGGCAAAGATATGGAAATCTTTTATGAAAAAGCAAAAAAATGACCCCTTCGTTTACAAAACCTTTGCTTCAGCGACGGAAATCCCGGTGCATTTGGCGATTATTTCGGGAGCAAGGCCTTCATCTTTCATCTTTCTGGCTACCTCGTGCCTGTTTTCAGTCGCTCCTTTGGTAAGACCTTCCGCCAGACCTTCCGCCAAACCTTTCGCCAGACCTTCCTTGCGGCCCTCCTCAAGCCCTTCCGCCTTCCAGTCCTCCAGATTGGCTTCATATTCGGCCTCTCCGATAATGGATTTCATGTAGCTTTCTTTGGTGTCTTCTCTCATTTTCGCGGTGTCTGCAGCTTTGAACAAACGCTCCAGCAATGAATCGTTGAG
>JAGHUZ010000028.1 GCA_018064575.1 Candidatus Minthomonas equi | reverse complement strand
CCTTTAGGCAGTCCTGTCGCACCGGAAGTGTAGAGGATGATGAAGAGGTCGTCGGGCTTCAGCACCGGCAGTTCCACTGAAGCCTGAGGGCTGTGACAGATATTGTCGGTCATCAGCCTTTCCCCTTTGAACTCATCGGAAATCACCCCGCTGAGTTCCGGTGTGGTGATGAGCATCCGCGCCCCCGAATCGCTGACCATCAGATTAAGTCTGTCTTCGGGATAAGTGGGGTCCAGAGGCAGATACGCACATCCGGCTTTAAGGACTCCGAGCGATGCCAGCAGCATATATTCGCATCGCGGTATCAATATGCCCACCACGGAACCGTGTGTCATTCCGGAGGCCATCAGTCTTCCTGCCAGAGCGTCTGTAATGCGGTCCACTTCCGCATAACTGAATTTCTTGTCCTCATAAACAAGGCAGAGACCGTCGGGTGTCTGTGCAGCCTGAGCACGGAAAAGATCCACTACGGTGGTATTCTCTTCGTATGGAAGTTCAGTGAGATTGAAGGTCCTTATGGTCTCACGGGCGGCTGTATCGGCCAGTTCCACATCAGAGAGTGTATCGACGCGGAGCATTCCCCGCACTACGTTCAGATACATTGCGGCAAAACGTTCCACAAATCCTTCCGTGTACAATTTCCGTCGATATCCGACGTCAAGGGTATATCCTCCGTCCGTTTTATAGAGCATGAAATGGATGTCGGACTGTATGTCGGAGGTTTCCAGTTTCGTGACCTCCAAGACATCCCCGGCCATCTTCGGTCCCGTGAACATTTCTGCCTGATACACGAAGGAAACGCTCATACCCAGCCCGTATTCAGCGGCCAACTCCCCGAAACTCATACAGTCATTGGCCATAGTGTCGAAAATCATCTTCTGCACTCCGGCAAGGTATTCACCGACCTTGAGATTTTCATCCACAGGGCTGTAAAGCGGCAGAGTCCGCACGAACATTCCTACGGAACCGGAGAGTCTGTGGTCGTGCCTTCCATTATCCACCGTGCAGAAATAACTTTCCTGCGCCCCGTTCAGTTTGGCCAAAGCGTATGCGAAGGCCCCGAGGAACAGGCTGTTTTCCGTAATTCCGTGCATCCGGGTAAAATGTTCCACATCTGCAGGGGCAATGCCTTCTCCAACAAGTTTCACGTGCCCTGCTCCCTGAATTTCTTCCTCCGTTATTCTGTCGGGGACGGGGGTGGAATCACATTCCATTCCATCAAAGCGTATCCTGAAGAAATCCTGCGCCTTGCGGTATTCCTCAGTATCTTTAAGTGAAACTTCCGCAGAGGCTATATCGAAGATATCCAGAGTTTCCTGCGGACATTCTCCGCCCTCATATACCAGGGCTATCTGCTCAAGGAATGCGGTAATCGACGTACCGTCGAATACTATGTGATGTATATCGAAGAAGAATGAGTCGCCCTTCGGGCAATGCAGGAGCAGGAAGCGGTACAGGGGCCCGTGGGAAAGGTCGAACGGTTTGACCAGTGTACGCACGGTCTCTTCCACATCTTCCGTTTCCATTTCGGAGACGGTGATTTCCCTCCCGACAAAGCGCATTCCGGGAACGCCGCCCTGTTCCGTAACGCTTACGTTCAATGCCTTGTGGCTGCCGGCCACCGTTTTAAGCGCCGAAATGAAACGTCCGATGTCCGTCTGTGCCGGCAGATGGCAGAGAACGGGAATATTGTATTTCACTGAAGCGGGGTCGGAACTGCAGTCCAGATATACTCCCAGCTGCGAATCGGAGAGAGGGCAGAATCCCGGCACCGTGGCCCCGTGGGTAATTCTTTTCATACGGGAAGCCTGACAGAGCGCAGCTATTGCCTTAGGCGTACGGGCTTTGAATATCATATCGGGGGTAAGTCCGTAACCATCGACCCGCTCCAGCAGCCGCAATACCTTGATGGAGTCCCCACCTAGGGCGAAGAAGTCGTCTGCCGTGCCTGTCACGCCGCAGCGCAATACATCTTCGAAGGCATCGCAGACAGCCTTTTCAAGAGCATCGGCCGGAGCGAGGTATTCCGCCTTGTAACGGTCAGCCGCAGGGGGTGTAAGCGCCAGACGGTCCAGCTTTCCGTTGGCATTGCGCGGAAGCGAGTCCATCCGTACCAGAAAGCGCGGTATCATATATTCGGGCAGGGTTCTGGAAAGTTCCCCGCGAAGAGCGGCTTCATCCATCGGCTGTTTTTCCACATAGTAAGCCACGAGATAATTCTGGGAGTCGGCATCTTCGAAAGCTTTCACCGCCGCATTCTCTATCTGAGGCATATCCAGCAGGCGGCTTTCGATTTCGAGAGTCTCCACCCTCTGGCCATTCACCTTGACCATCCAGTCCTTGCGGTTTGAGAACACTATATCACCGTCTCCGTTAACATAGCCGATATCGCCGGTACGCACAAGCGTTCTGCCATCCGGCATACGCCGCATTGTACGAGCCGTCTTTTCGGAATCTTTGAAATAGACGGTATCAAATTCGCCAAGGGCGCAGATTTCCCCTTCGGTTCCGTCAGGGACCGGGTTTCCGGCCTCATCGAGAACCTTCACTTCCACCCCGTCCATACTCTTGCCTACGGGGGTATTGTCATAAGCCCTGTCCACAGGAAAAGTAGTGACAAAGGCCGCCGTCTCGCTCATTCCGTAACCATTAAGCAGTCGGTAATTCTCCGGAGCCACTCGGGACAGACGCTCACCGCAAGTGATGATGAGTTGAAGGGCGGAATCGGCATTGCGGTACAGCCGCAACATCTGAGGAGTGATGATACCTACCGTGATTCCGTGTTCCTTATAGTAAGCAGCCATGGAAACGGCGGATTTCCTAACGTCGTCTTCGAGTATGTGGGTGGTACCGCCTATGGAGAGGACTGTATGGTATTCGATAATCTGAAGCAGGAATGAGAACAAAGCCATTCCGGCATATATCACCGGTTCGATTCCATCGAAAACCGCTCTGTGGCGGAGTGCGCCCCTGGCCAGATCCGCCGTACTGAACAATATTCCCTTTGGAGTGCCTGTAGAGCCGGAAGTGTACGCCAGAAGGGCAGGTGCACTGTCTTGCTCCGCTTTGTCCGTTCCAGCCGGAACTTCGAAGGCTTCGTATTTTTCCAAATCAGAGAGAAAATCCGATGTTATGGTGAGACGTGAGCCACAGTCATTGCAGATGAAACTGATTCTGTCATCAGGATAATCGGGTACGACGGGAACCACCACGCCGCCCAGCTTGAGAATTCCGAGATAGGAAGCGATGTATTCCATCCGGCGTCCCATATTGACGAGAATAAAATCCCCCCGACCGAAACCGAGAGACTTCAGTTTACCGGCGACAAGAGAACTCAATCTGTCAAGTTCGGCATAAGTGGTACTGCGTTCTCCGTTTCTGTCCACCAGAGCGGTCCGCTGACTATATTCCGCTACGGACTTTTTGAACAAATCTATAAAATTCATCCGCGTATTTCCTCCAAATCAACAAATTTACAAAAATGACCCTCATTAACAAATTTTCCAAGCATTCCACATACCGGAAAAGATAATTTGTGCTTTTGCATTTTTCCACGAAAAAATATATATTTGTAGATATGAAAAAGTTTTATCTGGCGGCAGTGGCCGCATTTATCGCCTCGACTCTTGAGGCACAGCCCTGGCAGCCACAGGAGTGGCCTGTATTGACAAAATATGATGCGGCTCATCTTCAGAGAGTGGCACTTCCTCTCGGAGGAATCGGGACAGGAACCGTTTCTCTGGGAGGGCGCGGAGAACTTCGCGACTGGGAGATTATGAACGTCCCCGGAAAGGGGTACAGCACGGTGACGGACGGAAATGACGCACCGTTTTTCGCCATCTACACGCGAACGGCCAGCGGGAAGTCCGCTACCAGAATGTTGGCAGGTCCCCTTTATCCTCAGGAATACCTCCACTGTGAAGGCCGTCCGGTGAACCATCACGGACTGCCCAGATTCAGAAACGCGTCATTCGATGCGGCCTATCCCTTCGGACAGGTGAATCTTTCCGATGAAGCGATGCCCATACGCGTCAGAATAAAGGGATTCAATCCTCTGATTCCGGGAGATTCCGATGCGAGCAGCCTGCCCATAGCCGTACTCAGTTATGAAGTGACCAACGTGACCGACTCTCCCGTAGAGGTGGCGGTATGCGGGTCCATCCGCAATTTTGTAGGAAAGGACGGTAGGGAAAGCACTTATGACTGGAAGGGGGATTACATCCCTGTCGGCGCGAAGGGCAACGTGAACGAATACAAGGAGAATACCGATGCAGGTTTGAGGGGGCTCTATTTCTTATTCGCAGAGCACCGATGCGAAGCATTCCGCTTGGGGTAACTTCTCACTTGTCACCGACTCCGACCAGAAGGTCACTTACAGAACTTTCTC
>JAGHUZ010000198.1 GCA_018064575.1 Candidatus Minthomonas equi | reverse complement strand
ACGGCCATTCAGAACGGAGTTCCCGCCCCCTGTATGACGGCAGGCCTCCAATATTACGACGGGTATCGCAGTTCGCGCCTCCCGGCCAATCTGCTCCAGGCCCAGCGTGACTTCTTCGGTGCACATACCTATGAAAGGACTGACAGACCGCGCGGCGAGTTTTTCCATACCAACTGGACAGGGCACGGAGGTGATACTATATCGAGTACATATAATGCTTAGGAATTATGAAATGTAATTTTGATGATCTCAAAGGACGCGTTTGCGTTATTACCGGGGGCTTCGGAATCCTCGGGACAGCTCTCACCAGAGGACTTGCAGAGGCAGGAGTCAATCTGGCTGTCATTTCGCGCAGCAAGGACAATCCCACCAAAGGCGAGGCCATAACCAGGGAATTCGGAGTCAAATGTCTGGGTATATCAGCCAGTACTCTGGACAAGGAGGCTCTTGTCGCGGCGAGGGATGAAATCCATTCAAAACTCGGGAAGATAGATATCCTTATCAACTGTGCCGGAGGAAACTCCCCGAAAGCCACTTGCGCCATCGAACAGATGGATGCCGATACAGACCTGTCCGAGACATTCTATGGTCTGGATATGGAAGGGTTCCAGTCGGTGTATGACCTAAATTTCAAGGGTACTCTTCTGGCGACTATGGTATTCACCGTCGATATGATAGAGGCGAAGAAAGGTGTGGTTTTGAATATCTCATCCATGAACGCATTCAGGCCTCTTACCAAAATTCCGGCATATTCGGCAGCCAAGGGTTCCATTAACAATTTCACCCAGTGGTATGCTGTCCACGTGGCTCAGATGGGCATCAGATGCAATGCCATCGCTCCCGGATTTTTCCTTACCGACCAGAACCGCTTCCTGCTGACTGAAGAGGGGACAGGAGCCCTTAAGCCTCGCGGCAAGAAAATCATAGCCAACACCCCTACTCATAAATTCGGTGTTCCTGAAGATTTGGTGGGGACGATGCTTTATCTGCTAAGTGATATATCATCTTTCGTGACAGGTGTCATCATCCCTGTTGACGGCGGATATTCTGCTTTCGGAGGAGTATGATTCTGACTATACTGCTGGCCGCGCTTCTTTCCATCCCGGGTGGAAATGATTCCACGGTAACAGATGCGCTGAGGCATTATTCCCAAAAAGTGCTCAGCGATTGGAAAATACCGGGTATGTCGGTTTCAGTGGTGAAGGATGGGGAACTGATATTCAATGAAGGGTTCGGAGTGAAGCGTCAGGGAGAGTCTGACAGGGTGGATGAACATACCCTTTTCCACGTAGGGTCCATTTCCAAGTCCTTTACAGCTACGGTTATGGCTTCTGTTGTGGATGACGGTCTTCTGAAATGGGATGACAGAGTGAAGGACATACTGCCTGATTTTGACTGGGCGGATGATGAGGTCGAGCAGCAGATGCTTGTCAAGGACCTCTTCACTCACGCTACCGGTCTGTGCCCGCAGGTGGGGACTTATATCGCCAATCTGGGTTATGACCGGAATGACATCTATCAGATGTTCAAGTATATGAAGCCCATATATCCTTTCCGTTCTCAATTCGGGTACAATAATATCACCTTCATAATCGCTGCCCGCATCATCGAGAAGGTGACCGGAATGACTTGGGAAGATAATGTCCGTATGAGAGTGTTCGCTCCTCTGGGGATGAATGAGTCCTGCATAGGGGGGGATGAATATGATGCTGCCGGCCGGAAGGCTTCTTGTGCCCACGCATTTCATTATCGTCGCGGAAAGGATGGAAGTGACGGAATCAGAACGTTCCCTCTTGACGGAGAGAACAGAGCTTTGTGGTGGGTGTCCGTGATAGGTCCGGCCGGGAGTGTGTGCTCTACCTCATCCGATATGGCCAAATATGTGTCGTGTCATCTGGAAAACGGGGAAATTCTGTCGCTGGGAGGAGATGAGGATGCTTCCGACAGCGGGCAGGAGAACCTGTCCCCTGAGATGAGTGACCTGTCCGACTATTTTCCGGGGCTGGTATGGCGGAAACAGATGTTCGCGGATAAGCGGATTTTCTCTCCCGAACAGATGGAGTTTCTGCATACAGGGAGTACTTATGTATCCGGTGACAGCACCTTTGTCAAGCGATACGGTTATTGCTGGTATGTGCAGGAAAATGAGAATTTTCGTGAAATTTACCATACTGGGACCACCTGGGGCTTTACCGCCCTGTGCGGATTCGTTCCCGAATTGGATTTGGGTTATGCGATATTATGCAATTCCGAAGTTACCCAGCGAGCCAGATTCGCCCTTTCAAAGGAAATAGTGGATTTGTTTTTCGCTCTTAGGGACGGGCGGGATATCGCTTCGGTCAAAGACCATAGCGGCCAGGCTCTGAAGGGCTGGTATTCCTTGTGCAGAAACGGTGGGGGAGGAAGCGGCAGGAAGGTGCCTATGATTATCAAACGTTCCAAAGTGAAACCTGATTTCTCCACTCTTGTCGGACATTATACTAAAGAGGCTCCATTCGGAGATGCCGAGGTGACTCTTGAGAACGGAAAGCTTTTTATGAAAATCGGCCCGAAGGGGTGGAAGCATCCCTTGCGCCACTCATCCGGAAATCAGTTCCTGATGGATTCGCAGGGACATACCTTCCCTGTTTATTTCCACGGATATGAAACACCTTCAAGTAATGTGGATTTTGAAATAGACTTCAATTACAACGAGAATTTCGGACCCTGGAGAAAGTAAATACATTTCGATATTTCATATGGAATAAGTATTTTCGCACGTTTTTTAAGACATAACAATAATGATAATCGCTAAGACACTTGAAGAATTTGACGCAGCGCTCAAATCTTTAGGTAAAGTCGGAAAGTTAGGGCTCGTTCCTACGATGGGAGCTCTTCACGAAGGTCACCTTACGCTTATCCGCAGGGCAGTGGAAGAATGTGATGCTGTGGTGGTTTCAGATTTTGTAAATCCCACCCAGTTCAATAATAAAGATGATTTCAATACTTACCCCAGAACCTTGGATTCGGACAGTTCCCTGCTGGAGCCGGTCGGAGTGAAGATTCTTCTGGCTCCAAGGGTAATCGATATGTATCCCGAAGGGGCGGGGATAGATACCAGGGTATTTGATTTGGGCGGGCTGGACCAGTATGGTGAGGGTCCGCGACGTCCGGGACATTTCAATGGTATGGCTCAAATCGTGACTCGTCTGTTCGATATCGTAAAGCCTGATTTCGCATATTTCGGGGAAAAGGATTTTCAGCAGTTGGCCATCATCGAATATTTCGTGGAGAATTTGCGTTATCCTTTGACGATAGTGCGCTGCCCCATCGCCCGTGGAGAAGACGGTCTGGCCCTCAGCTCCCGAAATGCATTGCTTACTCCGGAGCAGAGGAAATCAGCCCCGCACATCTACGAGGCCATATCCAAGGCTCCTTCGATGGTAGGGAAAATGAGTGTCGCCGAAGTTATCAATGCCGTAACCGCTGATATCAATACCAATCCTATGTTGGAAACGGAGTATGTGGAGATAATCGATGCCCGTACTATGAAACCCTTGACAGACTGGTCGCAGGCCGGTAATATACAACTTACCTGTGCGGTTTATGCCCGTCCCGTCCGTCTGATAGACAACATCAAACTCAAATAGACTATGCTTATCGAAATACTTAAGTCCAAGATTCATAGAGTGACTGTTACAGATGCCAATCTGAATTATATCGGCAGCATCACTATCGATGAAGCTTTGATGGAAGCGGCGGGAATACAGAGTTGGGAAAAGGTATCCGTAGTGAACATTACCAATGGAAACAGGCTGGAAACATACGTTATTCCCGGAGAAAGAGGCAGCGGAACCATCTGTCTTAACGGTGCTGCCGCACATCTGTTCAGTCGTGGAGATATCGCGATTATTATGGCCTATGCCCAGATGACTCCCGAAGAGGCACACGGCTTTCAGCCTACTGTCATATTTCCGGACACAGCCACCAATAGATTGAAATAATGGCAGAACCGGGGAACAGAAAGAAACTTTCCTGGTGGAAATGGTGCCTGATGGCGTTGATAGCCATCGTTCTTCTTTATTTTGCATTCAAAGGTGTCAAGTGGTCTGATTTCACTGAAGGACTTCGCAGCTGCAATTTCTGGTGGGTAGGCGCCGCTATGGCATCCAGTGTCGCTGCTTTTTGGGTGCGTGGCCTGAGGTGGAGACTTCTTCTTCTTCCATTGAATCCGACTGTCAGCAGAAGGGACTGTTATGATGGTGTAACCACGGCATATCTTACGAACTTCGCATTTCCGCGAGCCGGTGAACTGGCCAGATGCGGAATCATAGCCGGTACCGGCAAGACCTCTTTCGAGTCGGCATTGGGAAGCGTAGTTCTCGAACGGGCCATCGACGTGCTATGCGATATGATTATCGTGATGGCGATAGTATGGTTCAGCTGGGATAGCATAGGTGATTTTATGACGAGGGAAATATGGGGCTCTGCCGCTGAAAAATTTCACTTGTCAGTGGTCTGGATTCTGGTGGGACTCGTGGTGGCAATTGTTGTCGTATGCTGTCTCCTGTATCGTTATCGTGAGCGTCTGTCGCAAATGCGTTTCTTTGACAGGTTTTTTTCATTGGTGCGTAATATGTGGGCAGGTCTGTCTGCCGGTTTTCGTTCCGAGCATAAGTGGGCATTTCTTTTTTATACTATGGCATTATGGACACTTTACTGGCTTCAGAGCCTTTTTACCGTATATGCTTTCCCGCAGGTATGTGATTCGGCCATTTCCATCTCGACAGGAGAGGTCGGTCTTAACGGGGTGGATGCTTTGTTCCTTATGGTGGTGGGCAGTCTCGGATGGATAGTCCCGGTTCAGGGCGGTATCGGTGCATATCATTTTATTCTGTCCCTGGCTTGTGCTGCCATTTATGCCATCCCTCCGGCAGACGGGGTGGTTTTCGCTACCATTTCCCACGAAAGCCAGGCCTTGACGATGCTCGCGTGCGGTGCAGTTACTCTCATATCCGCATCTATATCCGGAAGATATCTTAAATTGAAAAATCAGAATATATAATCAACATAACAGTATGAAAAAGATACAGGGATTGATATTGCTTGTCGTAATGACCGTAGTATGGCCACAGAAGGCGGAGGCCAGGAATTATAAGGAACGTGATTTCGACTATTATCCGCACAACGAGATTTATCTTCAGTACGGGACACCGTCCGCCATTGAGTTTATGGGAAAAACCAGAAACTTCATTGCCGACCCGGATCCTTCATATTCAAGAGTTTGTGAATCCAGAAACCACAAGTATTCAGGAGTGGGCGGTATCGGATATTCCTTTTCAGTGAGTCCTGTATTCAGTTTCGGCGTTTATGGGGGATTCAGCTGGTCGCAGGCCGATGTTTATACGCTGGCGGAAAACGGGAAACCTGTTCAGGAATTTCTCACATATACTTCAAGTATTAAGAATTGGACCGTAATGGTCTCAGGCACTTACCTCTGGTGGCAGCAGGGTGCGATGGAACTCTCTTCCGCTCTGTATCTGGGGGCGAGTTTCCTTGATGAAAGTCTTTCGAACAACAAGTATCCGCTTTGGGATAAGGAAGATAGCCGTACAACGTTTGCCTACCATATTACTGCGGCCAAATTCCGCTTCGGGGACATTGTCGGCGGTTTTGTGGAACTCGGATTCGGTTACCGGGGAATAGTTAATCTGGGATTGTCCGTAAAATTATAGCTCAAGCATTCTGTGAATTGGCACCAGTGCCCGGGAGGCGATGTCTTCCGGAACGGTAATCCGTCCAGTCTCATTCAGGAGTGTCTTATACAGATTTTCCAGTGTAAGTTTTTTCATATACGTACAGATGGCGGATTCACTGATGGGAATAATCCGCTTGTCCGGACATTCCTTTCTGATTTTGTGGAGGACTCCATTTTCCGTGGCTATGATAAACTGTTCTCCTGAGGATTCTTTTACATGCTTAATTATCCCGGAGGTGGAATAGAAGAAACATTTGGGATTGTTGACGATTTCTTCGTCCATTGAACAGTCTGATTCCGGGTGAATCAGGATTTCCGCGGCCGGGTATTCGGATATAGCCCTCCTGATCAGTCGGGAAGTGATTTTCCTGTGGACGAAGCAGCTGCCGTTCCAGATTTCCATATCGGCGCCAAGTACTCTGTTGACATAGGTTCCCAGATGCAGGTCGGGGCAGAAAAGGACAGGTCTTTTACCGTCGATGACAGACTCGGCCACTTTGACGGCATTGGCGGAGGTGCAGCAGATATCAGTGGCGGCTTTGGTCTCTGCCGTAGTGTTTACATAACTGATGATTATACCATCGGGGTGGGCAAGTTTCCATTGCTTTAAGTCATCAGCTTTGATGCTGTCTGCCAGTGAACATCCTGCACCAGGTGTCGGTGAAAGGACTTTTTTCCCGGGGCACAGTATGGCTGCGGTTTCTGCCATGAAATGAACTCCGCAGAAAACGATTATGTCTGCATCGGCCGCAGCGGCTTTGCGTGCCAGTTCCAGGGAATCCCCTACGAAGTCTGCGATGTCCTGAACTGCTCCGTCCACATAGTAATGGGCTAGAATCAGTGCGCTCTTCTTTTTTTTCAGTTCCAGAATGGAATTTTGGAGTCGGGATGGAGTCATAGTGCTATTTTCGGATGATGGTGACTTCATTTGAAAGTCCGAGTTTGATTATGGAAGATGCCTGTCCTGTGGCACCTTCTTCGTAGATGGGGTCAGCGCACCAGTCGGTACTGGAAATTATCTCTCCGGAAATATCTTCGTAACTGGCGGGAGTGCTTTCGCCGGAGATATTGGCGGAAGTGGATACGATAGGTTTTCGGAAACGCTTCAAAAGCCGGAGACAGAATTCGTTTCGCGGAATGCGGATGGCGGCGGTGGAGTCGGGTGCCATTACATTGGGTGCCAACCCTTCCACTCCGGGATATATTATGGTCAGGGGTTTGTCACTGAGAGCAGCCAAAGTTTCCGCCATCGATGGAATATCATTCACATAACGGCTTATCATTTCCATATCGGAAGCGAGAGTTACCAGGCTTTTCGAATCTGCCCGTTTTTTGATTTCAAAAATGCGTGACACTGCCTTTTCGTTTGTAGCATCACATCCCAATCCCCATACAGTGTCAGTGGGGTAGAGGATTACTCCACCTTCATCGAGAATTTTGGCGGCTTCTTCGATTTCTTCCGAATCCACGTCGTATGGATTTTCAATCGTCTTTTTCATCGTTCGGTTTTATCCTTGAAATGACCGGATAGTGGTCAGAATAATCTTTTCTTGGCGTTTCGTGTCCCAATACTTCCATCTGCTCCGGGATGAGTATGTAGTCGATTCTCAACAGCGGCCAGAGAATCGAATATGTCGCTCCGAATCCCTTTCCTCCTTCAGCGAAGGAATCTTTCCTGCCCTTGTACAACTGTCTGAAAGTGTATGAAAGGGGCATATCATTGAAATCTCCGCAGATGATGGCTGGTTTCTTACAGGAATTGATGTTCGTGAGAATTTCAAAAGTCTGGTCTGAACGTCTGGAGACCGAAGTCTTGATTTTCCCGTGGATTTTTTCGAGTTCCGGTTTGATTTCCGTATTGCGTCCTCCTATTTTTTTTATGAGCGAAGTCAGGGATATGGCATTTGATTCGAGGTGGTTATTGAATACGCGGTACTGTCTGCCGTCACAGAGGATATCGCACCATAGCGAAAGATTGGTACTGCCCTTGAAAACCACGGTGCCGGAAGTGAGAATCGGAAATTTGCTGGCGGTGACATTCCCCGTCCATCTTCCGTCTGAATGTTTGAAGAGATGGTGAATCAGGTGGGGATAATTTTTGAAATGCCTTCTGATGGACAGAGTGTCGCGGATGGAGTATTCCTGCAGGCAAACTATGTCAGGTGCTTCATTCTCTATGAAATTCATAATGGCCTCCCTATTGTCATCGACATCCTTGCTTTCCTTTCCGCTTTTAAACAGGCCTGTGTTATAGGTCAGTATTTTGATTTCTCCCTTTTCCCAAGGAATCGGCTCACGGGATGGCTGGTACATGAATTCCAGTATGAACAGGGATGGGATGAGAGAGAGGAAGGGAATCCAGAAAGAACCCGATTTTCTGATGACCGCTACTATGAGGAGAACGAAATTAAGCAGGGCGAGGGGGATGAAGTAAAGCCCCAGTAAGGTGGGAAGCAGAAATGTCTGGGGATTAATCAGCGCGGAGGTATATGCTATGGCCAGAGCGGCAGCGCAGATGAGAAGTATCACCCTGAATGAGAGGTGAAAGAAAATGAACTTCTTTTTCTTCTTTTTGGAAAATGATTTGCCTTGCGCCATAGTATCAGTTATAGAGTTTCCCGTCACGTTTCCATATGAGAATGATGACCAGTCCGAAGAGCATTCCGCCCAGGTGGGCGAAATGGGCAACATTACTTCCTGTAATTCCGGAGCTGAGACCGAATATCAGTTCGAGAACTCCGAAAATGACTACAAACCATTTGGCTTTCATCGCGATGGGGGGGAAGATGAGTTGTATCACCCGGTCAGGGAAGAGCATGCCGTAAGCCAAAAGAAGGCCGTAGATGGCACCTGAAGCTCCGACCGTGGGAATCTGTCCGATGAATAAATTACTGGTGGGATTTGCCGATACCTGAATGGCGAATACAGCTTCGTTGCACAGCCCTGCTCCGATACCGCAAATCATATAGTATAGGAAGAATTTCTTTGCCCCCCAGATGCCCTCAAGCTGTGAACCGAAAAAGTACAGGGTGTACATATTGAAGAAGAGATGCAGGAATCCACCGTGCATGAACAGATAGCTTATGAACTGATACGGTCTGAAAAAGGCAGAGGTGAAGTAAAAGAGTGAACACCGTTGGAACATCCAGTTTCCGGTAATCCAGGTCAATCCCATCATAATTACGTTCAATATGATGATGTTTCTGGTAACAGGAGGTATCTGTGGTCTGCCGTATCCTCTATGAAATGACATATATCGTGCGATTGGGTTTATAAAAATTTACTTAGAGATTCCAGTGTCATAATCTCCATTATCTTGCGTCCATCCGGTGTGCGGGCCGGTTCGGAACATTTGAACAACCGATCTATCAGGGTGCGGGCCTCTTCAACGGATGGTGCGTGTTTTCCGGCTCTGGCGGCGGAGGCAGAAAGTGAAACCGCCATTCTATGCCGGATGACGGCTTTCCTCAGTTCGAGAACGTCTTCCCTGATAAAAATGGAAGTCATTTCTGTGACAGTATCCTTTACCGCTTCCTCATCTGTGGAGAGACCGTCCGGAATACCGTTCACTATTATAGTGGAGGGACCGAAACTGCGTATGTCGAATCCCAAATCGGTGAGTCGCTCAGAATCTTCCATCAGAATGTCGTAATCATTCTGGTTCAGGTCTATGAGAACAGGGAAGAGTGTTACCTGCACCGAAGGGCGACCGTTGTCCAGAGAATGAAGGAACTGTTCGCAGAATATGCGTTCACGGGCTCTTGAAATGGATATGACCAGAATTCCTGACTTTACGTTTGTAAGAATATACTTGCCGTGTGCTATCAGTATGTCAGGGTGGGAAGAACTGTCTTCCAGAACAGAATCATATCCGCTGACCGTCCCGGCATCCTCTTCCTGCCAGGGAATGGTTTCCTCCCTGCCCATAGCCAGTTCTGAGGGGGACAGGATTTTTTCGGCATTGAAGTCAGTGATGCCGGGGAATTCGGTGGAGGTGATATCATCGCCGGAGGCGGAATGATGAGGGAATGGGGAGTCTGCTGACTGTCCTTTCGAACTTGCGAAAGGGTCAAAAAGCGGATTGTAATCTATTTTCGGCGGACGTACATAATCGGAACGGGAGTGTGCCGACGGCATTTCCGGAACGCCACTCATATCGAAATCGATGCTGGGTGTGAAGGCATTGCTGCCGAGTGCTTCCCTGACTGCTGCATAGATAATCTCGAAGACGGAGGATTCGTTCTCGAATCTGACCTCGGTCTTGGTGGGGTGGATATTGATGTCCACACCACCCGGCTCCGTCTCCAGATAAAGGTAGTACGAAGGGGTGTGTCCATCGGGAATGAGCTTGTCGTATGCTTTGAGAACGGCTTTGTTCAGATATGCCGAACGGAAATAGCGTCCGTTAACGAAAAAGTACTGGTATCCTGTGCCTTTGCGTGCATCTTTCGGGTCGCCTATGTATCCTGAAATCTTTACGATGGAACTTTCTACTCTGACGTCGATAAGTTCTTTCCCCTTTCCGCTCCCCTCGATATCCAGAATCCGTTTTTTCAACAGTTGTGTCCCTTTCAGGTCATAGATGGTCTTTCCGTTGTGCAGCAGCCGCATCGATATCTGCGGTCTGACCAGGGCCACCCTGGAAAACTCGGATATTATCTGGCGGAATTCAGCGGCGTCTGATTTGAGAAATTTGCGGCGTGCGGGCGTATTGTAAAAAATATTCCTCGCGGCGATGTTGGTTCCTTCCGGGCAGGCGGTTTCTTCCTGAGAAATGAATTCCGAGCCTGCGAAAAACGTTTCAGAACCGGTGTCCTCCCCTCTTTTTCTGGATTTGAGGGTGACTTCGGCTACCGCCGCAATGGAGGGGAGCGCTTCTCCCCGGAACCCATAGGTGGCGATATTGTCCAAGTCGGAAGCTGTCGTTATCTTGGATGTGGCGTGGCGTGCAATACATAATCCGGCCTCTTCTCTGCTCATCCCGCATCCATCATCAATGACTTGTATAAGTGTCCTGCCGGAATCTTCGATGATGACGGAAACTGATTCCGCTCCGGCATCGATGGAGTTTTCCACCAGTTCCTTCACTACGGAAGCGGGGCGCTGGACCACTTCTCCCGCGGCTATCAGATTTGCGATGTTCTGTGGTAATACGTGCAGCGGCATATTATCTCATACTCTCAAGGAAGAGTCTGAAGTAGTCTGCGAAATACACGAGAACTACGAACAGAATAACTATGGTGATGAGGGAAATGACGCGCTGGGTCATCTTGCTCATATCGTGTCGGCGGTTGTTCTCCTGAGCAGCCCGTATCTTGCCGCGGATATGCTTTCCGGGGACGTATCTCTCATTTTTCCATTCCTTTCCTTCCCGTATGGCTTTTTCGCGCTGAGCTTCTTCGGCCACTTCTTCACGTCTTTCCGCTCTTTCGTCATAAAATCTCGGCTCGTAATGGAACACTCTGTGCGAAGGTGTCTTGAACAATGAAAATATCATAAGGTGTGTTTTTTAACTTTGCAAATATACTATTTTTGTGTTAGAATTTTTCACTGTTATGAATGATATAAGAGTTGGGAACGGATATGACGTCCATCAGTTGGCCGTAGGACTGAGATTAGTCCTTGGCGGAGTGCAAATAGAATATGAAAAGGGTTGTGTCGCCCATTCCGATGGAGATGTCGCCATTCACGCATTATGTGACGCGCTGCTCGGAGCCTTGGCTCTGGGGGATATCGGCAAGCATTTCCCCGATTCGGCTGAGGAATATGAGGGAATAGACAGTACCATATTGCTGGACAAGGTGGTGAAAATGGTTTCGGATGCCGGGTACCGCGTCGGAAATGTGGACGTCACCATAGCGCTTCAGCGTCCTAAAGTGGCACCATATATCGGGAAAATGCGTTCTGTACTGGCCGGACATCTCCGTGTGGATGAGTCCCGCGTGTCGGTGAAAGCCACTACGACAGAGCATCTTGGG
>JAGHUZ010000159.1 GCA_018064575.1 Candidatus Minthomonas equi | reverse complement strand
GAGACTGTATCTCTCTGGAGAAAAATGAACGGATGGGTATATGACGGATTTGACAGCACCTACCGCAGTCTCGGCATAGAGTTCGACAAGGTTTATTATGAATCGCAGACTTATCTGCTCGGCAAATCTTTGGTACAGAAGGGACTTGACAGCGGAGTCCTTTATCGCCGCGAAGACGGCTCAGTATGGTGTGACCTCTCGGGAGACGGACTGGACGAAAAACTTCTGCTCAGGAGCGACGGAACATCTGTCTATATGACTCAGGACCTTGGAACTGCTGAGAAACGTTTTGAAGAGTTCAAGCTGGATGAAATGATATATGTGGTGGGAAATGAACAGAACTATCACTTCCAAGTGCTTAAGCTCATTCTGAAAAAACTGGGCTTCGACTGGTCGGATGCCATCTATCATCTTTCATACGGAATGGTAGAACTGCCTGAGGGTAAGATGAAATCCCGTGAAGGAACTGTCGTGGATGCCGATGATTTGATAGAAAAAATGTACAATACGGCGAGGGAAACATCCCTGGAACTCGGAAAACTTGACGGGATGGACGAAAAAGAGCAGGATGAACTTTTCAGAATGCTTGGTCTGGGCGCTTTGAAATATTTTATCATTAAAGTGGACCCGAAGAAAACGATGCTTTTCGACCCGAAGGAATCCATTGATTTCAATGGAAATACTGGTCCGTTCATACAATATACCCCCGCCCGCATAAAGTCTATTCTCAGGAAGGCGGAAGAAGCAGGATTCCGTCCCGCACTCCTGCCTTCTACTCCCATATTGCCGAAGGAAATAGAGATAATCAAAATTCTGAACTCATTCCCCGGTAAAATCCTTGAGGCGGGAAAAGCCCATTCACCGGCACTTGTAGCTAATTATTCATATGAACTGGCCAAGGAATTCAATCAGTATTATCACGATGTGACCATTCTCAAGGAGGAGAACTCTGAAATTCGCGCTATGCGCCTGATGCTCATCAGCGTGATAGCAAAGGTGCTGGTCAAGGCTATGTGGATACTCGGAATCACATTACCCGAAAGGATGTAGCGGCTACAAGACAGTGCAGGCGGAAAATTATATGTTTCCCAGTTCCGTCAAGGAACTGTCGGCACTGGGATGGGATTACATCGATGTGATTCTGTTTTGTGGAGATGCGTTTATCGATCATCCATCTTTCGGAGCTGCCGTTATAGCCAGAATTCTTCAACGTGAAGGGTGGCGTGTAGCTGTCGTTCCCCAGCCGAACTGGCGGGATGACCTGAGGGATTTCCGCAAACTGGGCAGACCTCGTCTGTTTTTCGCCGTCACCTCCGGTGCAATGGATTCGATGGACAATCATTATACGGCCAACAAGAGACTGCGCAGTGATGATGCCTATACTCCCGAAGGACGGGCCGGTTATAGACCGGATTATGCTGTCAGAACATATAGCGGAATAATTAAGAAACTTTATCCCGACGTTCCTTTGGTGATAGGTGGGATAGAGGCATCGCTACGTCGTTTCACACACTATGACTATTGGAGTGATTCTCTCTTTCCATCCATTCTGACTGAAAGCAGGGCTGATGTCCTTATATACGGGATGGGGGAGAGGCCTGTCGCTGAAACAGCCCGCCGGATTTCTATGGGACTTCCTTTGGACGATATACCGCAGACAGCAGTCTTAGTCTCCGAAAATAGAGCTACAGATGCCATTCTTCTCCATTCTTATGAAGAATGTCTCCGTAGCAAGCGCTCTTTCGCTGAGAATTTCGATGTCATCGAGAGGGAAGCCAACAGAATGTCACCGTCCACTTTAGTGGAACCTTCCGGTGAGTTCTTCGTGAAAGTGAATCCTCCATATCCGCCCGCTACTGAAGAGGAAATGGATTCATTCTGGAATCTTCCTTATACCAGAATGCCTCACCCCAGATACAAGGGGAAGAGAATCCCTGCCTTCGATATGATAAAAAATTCCATCAATATCCATCGTGGATGTTTTGGAGGGTGTTCTTTCTGTACCATCGCTGCCCATCAGGGGAGATTCATTCAGAACCGTTCCGAAGAATCGATATTGAAGGAGGTGGAAATACTGGTGATGCATCCCGAATTTCACGGAGTGATATCAGATGTGGGAGCACCTACAGCGAATATGTATGGAATGCACGGCAGGGATTTGTCGAAATGCGCCAAATGCGTACGCAAATCCTGCCTTTCTCCGAAGAGATGCCCGAATCTGCTGCATTCTCATTCGAGATTATTGGATTTGTATGCCCGTATCGACAATGTAAAAGGTGTCAGGCACTGTTTCATAGGAAGCGGTATCAGGTATGATTTGTTTCTTGATGAAAATGGCTGGCTGGACGAGACTTCTTACCCATATTTCAGGGAACTGGTGGTAAAACATACCTCCGGTCGGCTCAAGGTGGCTCCGGAACATACGGAAAATCACGTTCTTCAATTGATGAACAAGCCGCCGTTTGCTTTATTTGTCCGTCTTAAGGATGAGTTTATGGAACTTATTAGGAAGGAAAAACTGAAATATCAGATTGTTCCATATTTCATTTCTTCTCACCCCGGATGTACTTTGAAAGATATGCAGAATCTTTCCCGCAACAGAGCTCTGGAGGATATTTCCCTGGAGCAGGTCCAGGATTTTACCCCTACGCCGATGACGGCATCTTCCGTGATGTTTTATACAGGCATAAACCCCATAGGCGGTGGAGATTTGTTCGTGGAGCGCCATCAGGAAGCTAAGAAACGGCAGAAATCTTGTTTTTTTTTACGCAAGTCAAAAAAATAAATTATTATTGCATCAGAAATCATAGCACATATAGTTATGCCAAAGCGAGTCATTGTCAGTTACGAAAAAATGTCAGAGACATTGCAGGATATTTTCAAGGAAAAGTATCCTAAAGGTTATTCCGATTATATGGAAGACCTCATCTCTATAGATAAACCGGACGGAACATCTTTCACTGCCATATCTCTTGCCACCGAAGATACTGTATATCTGATTAAGATGCCTGTCAAGGTGGATGACTATGATGAGGCTGAAAAGGAAATATTCAAGGAAGAACAGTCGGAAGGAGAAGACAGCGGGAATGATGTATTTCCTGATGATGGAACCGAAAACCTGCCTGCTGACTCCGATTCAGACGACGAATAATGCGGATAAGGACGATAAGAAGTCCTTGGACTAAGAATATTTCAGAGAATCAGCTTTTGCTGATTCTCGCATTTTTGACTGGACTTGGCAGCGGTCTTGCCGCCGTGATTCTAAAGTCATTGATTAATTTTATCAGCAGGGAACTCGTATGGCTGAACACTTTGAATGCAGACATTCCCTGGCTCCTGAT
Source organism: Candidatus Minthomonas equi (assembly GCA_018064575.1). Taxonomy (GTDB): domain Bacteria; phylum Bacteroidota; class Bacteroidia; order Bacteroidales; family UBA932; genus Minthomonas; species Minthomonas equi. The sequence continues at coordinate 677 of JAGHUZ010000159.1, read as the reverse complement.
ACTTCCAGGTATCGGTATGCTGGTTTCTCTGGTGCTGGTCAAATATGTGATAAAGGATGATATCTCTCATGGAGTGACCAAGGTTCTGTATGCAATATCGAAAAAAGAATCCAGAATCAGTTCCCACAACACATTTACGTCTATACTTACCTCATCCCTTACCATAGGGTTCGGCGGCTCTGTAGGAGCAGAGGCTCCGATAGTCTATACTGGAGCGGCCATCGGGTCAAACATAGGGAGGAAGATGGGGCTTTCCTATAGAAATATGACCATTCTTCTGGGTTGTGGCGCTGCTGGAGCCGTTGCAGGTATCTTCAAGGCTCCTATGGCCGGAATATTGTTCACTCTTGAAATCCTGCTGTTCAATATTTCTGCCAAATCCATCCTTCCTCTGCTGACATCTTCTGTGACTGCGGCTGCGATGTCCTATCTTTTTCAAGGCAATGACGTCTCCTTTTCCAGTACCACGGATGACTTTCTGATGGGTAATGTTCCATACTATATTCTGCTGGGTCTGTTCTGCGGTTTCGTATCCCTTTATTTCATAAGAATGACAATGTTTCTGGAGGACAGGATTCATTCCGTCAGAAACTCTTTCCTGAGGTGGCTGCTCTGTTCTGCGTCTCTGGGACTGCTTCTTCATTTCTTCCCACCTCTGCACGGAGAAGGCTATGGCA
>JAGHUZ010000221.1 GCA_018064575.1 Candidatus Minthomonas equi | reverse complement strand
GGGTCACCCATACTCTTACGGAACGTGGCGCATCCCATACTCTTGATAATCTGACTCTTCGCATTCTCAGTATCGTAGTAGGCACCTCCACCGGGACGATAGCAGACTGCTTTTCCGCTCACTTGGTGAAGTTCGGCCAATATGGCAGTTTCCATCATCATTCTCTTGCCGGTACTCATTCCGCCCTGCAGTCCCAGACGGGTCTGGGGAGAAACTTTCGCGAATTCCTCTCCTATTACGCGGGCGATGTCAGTGAGTGAAGATATGCAGAATTTCTCCCATTCCGCTGCCAGTTCCGCATTCTTCTCATCATCTAAAGCGGCAGAAAGGGTCTTGGCAGTCCACTTGCCGCCGGTGGCGGCATTGAAATCAGCGATACATCCATCGCACCAGCACCCTATATGCGAGCCGTCGGTAGCGGGAGTGTGATTATTGTAGCGAAGGTCATCGTCGATCCATACGGAGCGCGGATGCGTTTCTGCATAGACATGAGCCATTTCACGCATATAATTGAGAAATTCGGGGTGGCGGGGACAGCTGCAATACTTATCCACTACACCATTCGATCCTGTCCAACGGGTCCATTTCAGTTCACTGTAAAGGTGTTCTTCGCCTGCGGCAAGATAATCTCCGTGACCGATGGTCATCTGAACCTGAAGGGAAGAGCCTACACCGATGGACTTCAGTTCGGAAGTACCGCGGTTGATACGCTGGGCGCGGTCGCGGTGAACATCCATAGAAGGGAAGCCTAATCCGGTGGAAAACCAAACCTCGTCACAACATCCGGGGTTTTCCTTGATGATACGGAAAGTATTGTCCCAATCCTCATCAGTATAAGTGGTAGTGCCACGGAAGCGCAGCATCAGCAGGGTAGAATCGTGTCTGTTGCAGACTGTATTTTCACAGCATCCGCTGAACAATGATGTCGCGGCGATTAAGGATGCCAATAGAAAAAATGGTTTCTTCATAATGATTTTTCAGATAAAAGATATTACAATGCATTTATTATTTTCTTACCCTCAGCCAGAATGTCTGCTGCCTTCTGTGATTCGTCATAAATGGAAGGAGCGAATTTCAAAAGCACCTTGTCAAGCTCCGACTTCAGGGAATCACCAGCGGTCTTTCTGATGATTTTAATCTTTTCGTAATCCTGAATTCCCTCCACCAGACGGATAAAGCGGACACTGGGGCCTTCAGGATAAAGCAGATAGGTATCACCGGATATCCAGTTTCCGAAACGGCTGTCAGTGCAGGGGTCCTCCGGCCAGCTGTTCAAAGCCCAGCGGAGGTATCCGTCATAACCTACGGCAGCGGCGTGCCATCCGAGGAATGCGGATTCAGCATAATCGGAGATGGTGAAAGTATTCGGATGGAGAGGACCGCAGCAGGTATAGAAAGTGAGTATCTGGCCATTCGACTTACGCTTTGCGATGGCTTCGGGAGAAAGGATATCGAAGTCGTATGCCACACATAAATCATAAATCTTGTCCGCTCCGTCCGAATCTGGATTATAATTGGCGGCCCCTGCGATACGATAACCCTTGTCGGCCTCTTTCACCACTGCGTAAGCGGCATTCATCTGCTCCATAGGCCGTTCATCCATAGCGATGCAGGTAATATCGAACCAGCCTTTGGCTTTCAGATGGGATGCGAAATCCTTAAGGAATGGAAGTATCAAATCCCGATATGCCTGTTCTTCAGGCTTGCAGTCGATAAGTTTCACGCTGTTGGTGGCACAGTCGTAATAGTCGAATTTATACTGCCACGGAACCAGGGTATAGCAGTCTATCTGTTCCGTAATTCCGCAGTCCATCATAAATTCCACCCACTTGTCGAATACGGTATAGTCATAACTCCAGGAGCCGTCGATGCGTTTCATCTTGGCTATCATACTTTCGAACGGGTCGAATGTCTGACCGTTCCAGGGATGCTGTATTATAGATGCAGTAATCACCTTGGCACCGGCGGAGGCATACATTTCCATAATGGGACGCATATGGTCAAAATGCTCTTTGCTCCACAATTTGTCTCCGAAATATCTGGCCACAGCATAAGGATTCTGCCAAAGGTCAAGATGGAATGTCCACTGAGATGGTTCGGGAAGCAGGTGCTCCGCCACTTTTATCTGATAAGGAAGAACCGTAACCGCACCGTCGCAGTTCACGGAAACAGAACCCTTATACACCCCTGCCTTTATGTTCGAGGGGACCTTCACCTCTACCCAGACGGGGCGTGTGCTGTTGGCAGCCACTGCGATCTGACAGTCTGCGTCAAGTCTGTCAGGGACCAAAAAAGTTTCTTTTTCTCCGGGCCTACCGGCAATGGTGTAGCGAACAAACCATGTTTTGACATTTTCAGATGGTATAATATCCTTACCGCATTTAAGTTCCGAAGCGCTCACTTTCACGCCGGAAAGCTTCACCGGAGTCGAAACCACCGCCTGAGCAGAAACCCTTTCACCTTTCCAGGC
>JAGHUZ010000257.1 GCA_018064575.1 Candidatus Minthomonas equi | reverse complement strand
GTATTCCTGAACGGCGATGGGACCGCTGATGGAAAGGATGTCACTCGGGGAGATGGCACCGTCGGAAAGGGCCATTCCGGCACGGACATAGTCATTTTCCTGAACAAGAATCTGTTTGGAAAGTGGAACCATATATTTCTTCTCCTCTCCGTTCTTGGAACGGATGAGGATTTCACGGTTTCCGCGTTTAACCTTACCCATTATGACTTCACCGTTGATTTCGGTTACGATGGCGGGGTTGGAAGGATTACGTGCTTCGAAGAGTTCCGTTACGCGTGGCAGACCTCCTGTGATATCGCCGGACTTGCCTATGGCGCGAGGTATCTTGATGAGAATGTCTCCAACTTTTACGGCATCGCCTTCATTGACCATCAGGTGGGCGCCCACAGGAAGGTTATACTGGCGGAGTTCGACATTGTCGGCATCCAGTACCTTGAGGATGGGGTTCTTCGAACGGTCACGGGACTCGATGATTACTTTCTCGCGGTGTACGGAGAATTCATCTATGGCTTCATCACGGTAGGTGACACCTTCGATGAGATTTTCCAGAACCACCTTACCGGCTGTTTCCGCGATGGTAACGGCATTGTAAGGATCCCATTTGCAGATAAGGTCACCTTTGGAGACTTCATCTCCGTCTTTCATATAGAGTTTGGCACCGTAAGGGATATTGTGCTGGGAGAGTGAAATACCGGTGTTTATATCGGAGATTTTCATTTCGGCAGTACGTCCGATGACGATGTCCACTTCTTGATGGCTCTCGCTGTCGATGGCTTTGATGGTACGCAGTTCCTCGAATTCAAGACGTCCGTTGTATCTGGCCTTGATTTCAGATTCAGCTGCACTGCTGGATGCAGTACCACCGACGTGGAAGGTACGGAGTGTCAGCTGGGTACCGGGTTCACCGATGGACTGTGCAGCGATTACGCCGACGACTTCTCCCTTCTCGACCATTCTTCCCGTGGCCAGATTACGGCCGTAGCATTTGGCGCATACACCTTTTCTGGATTCGCAGGTGAGTACGGAACGGATTTCCACCTGTTCGATGGGAAGTTTGGAGATTTGCTCCGCGATATCTTCGGTAATCTGTCCTCCTGCTTCGAGTATGAGTTCTCCTGTGAGAGGATTGTAAATGTCGTGTACTGAAGTGCGGCCGAGAATCCTGTCATAGAGGGATTCGACGATTTCGTCCTTGTTCTTGATGGCGGTGGCCACAAGACCTCTGAGTGTGCCACAGTCTTCTTCGTTGATGATGACATCATGCGAAACGTCCACGAGACGACGTGTCAGATAGCCGGCGTCGGCTGTCTTGAGGGCGGTGTCGGCCAAACCTTTACGGGCACCGTGAGTGGAGATGAAGTACTCAAGTACGGACAGCCCTTCCTTGAAGTTGGCGAGAATAGGGTTCTCGATGATTTCGGCACCGGTGGAACCTGATTTCTGAGGTTTTGCCATCAGACCACGCATACCGCAGAGCTGACGAATCTGTTCCTTGGAACCACGGGCACCGGAGTCAAGCATCATAAAGATAGGATTGAAACCGTCCTGGTCAGCCTTGATGTTCTTGGTTACGATATCGGTGAGGCTGTTGTTGGTCTTCGTCCAGACGTCGATAATCTGATTATAACGCTCATTGTTGGTGAGGAGACCCATATTGAAGTTGTTCTGGATGTCTTCGACAGCCTGATATCCTTCGTTTACGAGTTTTTCCTTCTCGGCGGGCACGATGACGTCAGCCAGATTGAATGACAGACCGCCGCGGTAAGCCATTGTATAACCGATGCTCTTGATGTCATCGAGGAACTGGGCGGTACGTGCGATGCCTGCTTTCTTTACCACCGTGTCGATGATGTCGCGGAGGGATTTCTTGGTCAGGACATCATTTATGTATCCGACTTCGGGAGGTACCACTTTATTGAATATGACGCGACCGACCGTGGTGTCCTTGTAGATTTCATAACCTTCCGAGAGGTCCAGGAAATTCTTCGGGAGACGGACATTGATGGTGGCGTGGATGTCAACCCTTTTTTCATTGTAAGCGATGACCACCTCTTCGGGGCCGTAGAATGTCATACCTTCACCGGCCACCCCTTTGCGCGCTTTGGTGATGTAATACAGACCGAGCACCATATCCTGTGAAGGTACGGTGATGGGAGCGCCGTTCGCGGGATTGAGAATATTGTGGGAACCGAGCATAAGAAGCTGGGCTTCGAGGATGGCTGCATTGCCGAGAGGCAGGTGAACGGCCATCTGGTCACCGTCGAAGTCAGCATTGAACGCTGTACAGGCAAGCGGGTGGAGCTGGATGGCTTTTCCTTCTATCATCTTGGGCTGGAAGGCCTGAATACCAAGTCGGTGCAGGGTAGGGGCGCGGTTCAGCAGGACGGGATGTCCTTTCATAACGTTCTCAAGGATGTCCCAGATGACTGCGTCCTTCCTGTCGACGATTTTCTTGGCCGACTTGACAGTCTTGACGATACCTCGTTCGATGAGTTTACGTATGATGAATGGTTTGTAG
>JAGHUZ010000034.1 GCA_018064575.1 Candidatus Minthomonas equi | reverse complement strand
TATCCTGAGATTGCGAAGACACCCCAGGTTACATCGGGATACCTCTCTGCTCTATACGATGCGATAATCATGAAGGATATAGTCCGCCGTTACAAGGTGCGGAAGGTGGAGGAACTTTACAATGTTGCCGACTGGCTTCTTTCGAACTTTACAAATCCATTCAGTGCAACATCACTTGCTGATGAACTGGGTATGTCCAGCGTCCTTACTGTTCAAAAGTTCTCCAGTTATCTGCAGAATACATATCTCTTCCAGTATTTACCACGTTTCTCAAACAAATTGAAGCTGATGAAGAAGGCCGACAGAAAGACATATGTCGTGGATAATGGCTATATAATGGCTCGCGCCTTCGAGCTTTCGGCTAACATGGGAAGGTTGCTTGAGAACCTTGTTTTCCAGGAACTGCTCAAAAGAGGGTATGACCTCAAGAAATACGAGTTGTTCTATTACCGTTCACGCAATGACAGAGAAGTCGATTTCGTCTGCCGCAGGGGTGTCAAGGTGGAGCGGATGATACAGGTATGCTATGATATGAGTGCAGCAAAGACCCGCAAGCGTGAGGTAGAGTCCCTTATCGAATGCGCAGGTGAGCTTAAGTGCGGCTCACTTTCCATCATCACGTGGAATCAGGAGGAGACAATAGAGCAGGATGGATATATAATAACGGTTGTTCCGCTCCGTAAGTGGATACAGGAAAGTTCTAAAGGCTTTATCCAAACGCACAAATAGATTTGAAAACTCAATCGTTTAACCTGCATAACAACATCAGTTGCAGAATGCCGATTTACACAAACACCCTTGCATCCAGCCCGTTGGATTTGCTGAACACCTGATTCGGAGAGAGGAATCCGATAATCTGCTCGGGGCTGTAATCCATGAGAATGGCCGCCCATGAAGGATACACGACTGCTGTCAACAATGACAGGGGGCTTCTCATCTACAAATCATTTTCCGGCACCGGTGGCTATTATTCTGAATATACCGATGACAGCAGGTATTGGCGGAACAGATGCAAAAGGGGATGTTGAAAAAGCACAGAAACTCAATGACTGAAGTATGCTTGTTCTATTTCAAAACAGATTCTTAATTTTGCATCTCTTCTAAAGACAGAAAGTATATGATTAAGATTAAAGACCTTTCGCTGACCTGTTTTTCAGTCATCGTCAGCACCGTAGTCCTGGTGCTTTTCAATATTCCCTTCTTCAAATTCGTCGCAGGACATTCAGAAGGCGATTCCCATATAATAATAATCAGCCTCATCCTACTGATGCTGGTAGCCAATTTCTTCGCCACCTATCTGTTCTGCTTTTTGATGCGCGGATTCGGCAAGGTCCTTACCGCCCTGTCATTCTTCCTCAATGCTATCTGTATCTATTTCATAAACGTATATAACGTTATGATGGACGAAAGTATGCTGGGAAACGTCTTCAACACGAGATATAGTGAAGCATCCGGATTTATTTCCTGGGGCCTCATAGGGACAGTTCTGGTCCTCGGAGTAATTCCCTGCATTCTGATTTTCAAAACAAAAATCAATTGGGGAACGTGGAAGCAGTTCTGGATTCGTATCGGAGTCTCACTCGCAGTCATAATTACCATCGTCCTGCTCAATATGGGAAATTTCCTGTGGATAGGCAAATATGATTCCGAACTCGGCGGACTTCTGATGCCCTGGTCATACACGGTCAACACAGCCCGGCACATCATCATCAAACATCAGGAGAACAGGCAGGAAATACTCCTCCCGGACGCCTCCATCACCGATGATGAAAAAGCGGTGTTCGTACTGGTCATCGGAGAATCAGCCCGCGCCGCCAATTTCTCCCTCTACGGATACGGACGCCAAACAAACCCGCGACTCAGTACCATCGACAGTCTCCACATTTTCAAAGCCAAGTCCTGCGCTACCTACACCACCGCTGCCGTACAGGGCATTCTCGAGCACGAAGACACTGGAAAATTATACGAAATTCTCCCTAACTATCTGTTTCGCACCGGAGTGGATGTCTTCTGGAGGACTGCCAACTGGGGCGAACCGCCGCTACATATCGACAATTACATAAGTGACGAACAACTCAAGGCCGTCAGCAGCTCTGAAGACAGAGACTATGACGGTATATTGCTCGAAGGGTTGAAGGAAGAAATCCTCGCAAGCGGGCGGAACAAGATTCTGGCCGTACTTCACACCAGCACCAGCCACGGACCAGCCTACGGAACCAAATATCCCCCTCGCTTCGAGGTATTCAAACCCGTCTGCACCACAGTCGAAACTGCCGACAAGGACATTGAAGGGCTCATCAATGCCTATGACAATACCATCATCTACACCGACTATCTGCTCAGCAGTCTCATCGACACCCTCCGGACACTGCCACCGTCATACCATACATCTATGCTGTTCGTCTCCGACCACGGCGAATCACTTGGGGAAAATGACCTGTTTATGCACGGTGTGCCTATGGCAATAGCACCCCCCCAGCAATACGAAATCCCCTTTATGGTATGGACCTCTGACCCTTGGCGACTCCTGAAACAAACGGAAGAAGCCGACCAGCATCAGGTGTTCCACTCCGTTCTGAACTGGCTCAGCATCGACAGTCCGGTTTATGACCCGAAGAAAAGCATTTTCGAATAAGGAACACCACTCCTGCCGCCATCAGGACGAGAGCCAGATTGAACAGAAACGTAAGAGGCAGGTTCACCTTATGCTCATACTCCACATAAGGGGTACCGGAAACGGACGTTCCTTTCCACCTTGCGAAAGGATTAGTGAAAATCACCGTACTGTCAGCGAAACGGGCGGTCATACGGATATAGGTATCTCCAGGACGGAAAGTAAAATCTGTTACAGATGTATCGTTCAAGGTCTTAAGAATTTCTCCACCCTGACCTATGGTCTCTATACAGACAGCAGGGCGTGAAAGTTTCATATAGACTGTACCACCTCTTACTCCTATATCTGTAATTTCCGCCAGATTATGATTGGCGGCCTCTTTGACCGACAAGTCACCGTTACCGAAATCCGGAAGATACATCGAATAAAATCTCCCTGCGAGAAGAGCTTCGCGGATATCGTCATAATGCGGTCGGGAAATATTGAGAAAACTGCATCTGCGGGCGATTTTATCGCTTCTGCGAGGTTTATGCAGGTCATCACTGATGGCACTCGGAACATAATGCCCCGTAGAAAGAGCCACATCCCATTTATGACAACGGGTATCATCATAACCGAACCCGCAGACCGCTTCCGTCAGCCTGTATCCGGTAAGCTGTGCCATATCACCGTCATCGGTAAAATTGGTCCTGTCCGGATGATTGAAGAATACGAAATCCGCATCCTTTCCCAACCTGTCTATTTTGTACTGTTTCTGCGAACAAAACAGAGGAAGTGACATATCCCAGTAATGAACCTTCACAGGATTGAACACCAGATTATGATGTTTGGCGAGATTCCACCCGTGTTCATAAACACGAACCTCCCTGTCGAAATCACCCGGATACCCTGTAAGTTCCATATGATTTGAAAAAGTCACCACATCATACCCGTACTTTTCATAAAAGGCCAGAACGGAGTCGGGATAAAATTCGCACTCATTAATCCACTTCGCAGCGTGGGTATGAGTATGAAGATTCGTTCTGCTCCATCCTAAGGATGTATCAAGCGCCGAGTAAGGATTATATATCGCATCCCCACTGAAAGGAACAGTTTCCTTGAAATCATATATGGGACTGACATTCGATATGATGAAGAGTACCACCATCATCAGGACAATAGATACCGGAACTTTCCACAACATATTAAGCAGACAATGTTTCATCTCCAGCGACAGTTTCAAAGAAAAGCGGGACCGGCATATCCTACCAGCCCCGCCTTTTCAAATGACATTCAGATTACTACAAACTGAGTTTCTTATAACCTTCATAACGAAGTTGTGCGTACTGCTGAGTCTTTTCGAAGAGTTCGGCGGCAGCCTCGGGGAAGGTCTTCATCAGTGAAGCATAGCGAACCTCGCCCTTGATGAAATCCTGGAACTTGGACCAGTCGGGTTCTTTCGAATCGAGGGTGAAAGGATTCCTGCCTGCATCAATTGCATCCGGATTGAATCTGTAAAGATGCCAGTATCCGCATTCGACAGCCATTTTCTCCTCCTTCTGGGAATGTCCCATTCCGGCTTTAAGACCGTGATTTATACAAGGAGCATACGCGATAATCAGAGACGGTCCATTATAGGCCTCAGCCTCCTTGATGGCGTTGAAGAACTGAGTCTGAGATGCACCGACAGCCACCTGAGCCACATAAACATAACCATAACTCATAGCCATCATTCCAAGGTCTTTCTTACGTACCTTCTTTCCGGATGAAGCGAACTTGGCGACAGCTCCTGCGGGGGTAGCCTTCGAAGACTGTCCACCGGTATTTGAATAAACCTCAGTATCGATAACCATTACGTTTACGTTTTCTCCGGAAGCCAATACGTGGTCAAGTCCACCGTATCCGATATCATAACCCCATCCGTCACCTCCGAAAATCCACTGCGAACGGGCAGCAATATATGCCTTGTACTTCAGCAGGGCTTTGCAAGTATCACACCCGCATTCCTCCATCAGGGGCACGATGGTCTCCTCCACTTCACGCGTAATGGCAGCATCACCTCTGTTGGCAAGCCACTTTTCAAACTGCTCCTTAAACTCCGATGAGCAGGAAGGACACTCAAGACCCTTGCGCATAAGATTCGCTACGGTATCGCGCATACGCTCGGTACCGACCCTCATGCCGAGACCGAATTCAGCGGCATCCTCGAACAGTGAATTATCCCAGACGGGACCGCGACCGTTCCTGTCAGCGCAGTAAGGTGATGAAGGGAAGGACGCACTGTAAATGGAAGTACATCCGGTGGCATTGGCTATCATCATCCTGTCACCGAACAGCTGGGTGATATTCTTGATATACGGAGTCTCTCCGCAGCCGGAACAAGCTCCTGAAAATTCGAACAGAGGCTGTGCGAACTGCAGATTCTTGAGATTTGAAGCCTTGGGAACGACATTGTCCCTGTATCCGACCGATGTGTGGAGATAATCGAAATTAGCCTGTTCCCCGGCCTGTGTTTCCATAGGAACCATAACGAGAGCCTTCTCCTTAG
>JAGHUZ010000148.1 GCA_018064575.1 Candidatus Minthomonas equi | reverse complement strand
CGGGGCTCCTTCTGCATAAAAGAGTTCCATTCCGATTTTCAGGAATGGTTTTCTTCGCAGAGATGCGAATCCTCTGAGGAAGTCGAGTGTCCTGGCGGTCGAGGGAAAGTCGCAGGCTATGATTACGTCTTTATTTGTCATATCTGTATGCTGTTTTCCCTTTTGCAAATGTATAAATGGTTTTGCCATATACTTCCCATCCGGTGAATGGTGTGGCCTTCCCTTTCGATAGAAAGTCGGCAGGGTCGATGACATATTTGTCTTCAAGGTCGAATACCGCTATGTCAGCGGGCATTCCTGGCTCAAGACCTCTGCTGAGACCGAAGATGCGACGGGGGGCAGTACTCATTTTTTCGATGAGGAAGGGGAGATTCCAGCGCCCTGTGCGGATAAAGTGGGTGTACATCAATGGGAAGGATGTCTCGATTCCAACTATTCCCATCGCGCTGTGCGCAAGACCTTTTGATTTCTGTTCGGCAGTATGGGGGGCGTGGTCGGTGACGATGCAGTCGATGGTTCCATCCTCAAGTCCCCTGATGAGCGCATCCCGGTCTGCGGCACTTCTCAATGGTGGATTCATCTTGAAGCGGCCGTCTTCCTGAAGGTCATCATCGGTGAGAAGGAGGTAGTGTGGACAGGTTTCTGCTGTCACTTTGATACCTCCTGCCTTGGCCTGACGGATGATTTCGACGCTTTCAGCCGTGGAAACGTGGCAGACGTGGTATAGACATCCGGTCTCCTTTGCCAGTGCGCAGTCACGCTCGATCTGCCTCCATTCGCTTTCCGAACAGATGCCTTTATGACCGTGTTCACGGCAGTATCGTCCATCGTGTATGTATCCGCCCCGCAGGAGGGAATTGTCTTCGCAGTGGGCTACGATGCGGCATCCCAGAGCAGAGGCCTGCTTCATCGCACTGCGCATATCTTCTTCGCTTTGTATTCCGCTACCGTCATCGGAGGACCCCGCCGTCATATCTTTCAAGGCTGCCATATCCACTATTTCACCGTAGCCCTTGCGCCCCCTGGTGATGGAGGCGTATGGAATGACGTTGATTTTCGCGTCCCGCGAAATGGCGTCCAACTGCACTTGCAGATTTTCCGGGCAGTCCGGTACCGGGTCAAGGTTAGGCATCGTCATAACGGTGGTGAATCCGCCACGCGCTGCAGCAGCCGAGCCTGTGGCGACAGTCTCCTTCTCTTCGAATCCCGGTTCCCTGAAATGGACGTGCACGTCCACAAGTCCCGGGCTTATAAAAAATGGGAGCAATCAATAATGAAAGCTCCCTCGATTTTCAAGCTCTTGTCAATATCAGTAACTATTCCGTCTGAAAATGCTATGTCCGCGGTGACGAGTCCGGTTCCGCTGTAAACTAACCCTCCTTTAAGAACGATATCATCAGATTTCATATTCACCTTGGAATTCCTGAATGCAAAAGTACATATTTTTTTTGAACTGCTTCCAAGTTTAAGTGGCGGAGTGTTTTTTTTATAAACAGGTTATTAACTTTGGGGGCAGTAATGTGAAACTGTTTTAACTTTATAAGATTATGCGATACAGTCATTTATTGATACCATTCGGTCTGATATGTTCATTTTTGATATTTACGGGGAGGCTTTGTGCATCAGATACGGATTTCAGTCCGGGGTATGAGGTTCCTGCGGAAACGGTCTCTGAGATGGGAATGGAACGCTTTTTCTCCGTTTCCGAGACTCCTGACCATATATTCTCCGTTATGAAGGGAAAGTCATTCAAGGAAGAGTGTACCGTTCCCAGGAGTGAACTCAGGTATCTGCTTTGTCTGCATAAAGATAAGGATGGTCGCATTAAGGTGGGGGAGATGGTGCTCAACCGCAGAATAGCCGATGATGTACTGGAAATTTTAAAGGAATTGTACCGTCAGAATTATCCCATAGAAAGAATGAGACTGGTCGATTATTGGGATGCTGATGACGAACGTTCTATGCGGGACAATAATTCATCATCATTCAATTTCCGTTTCATTACCCACACTACCAAGGTGTCGAAACACGGTCTTGGACTGGCTGTCGATATAAATCCGCTCTATAATCCTTATTACAAGCTTCGTTCTGACGGAACGGAAATCATCGAACCATCTACGGCCGGACCTTATTTGGATCGTGCCGGGGATTTTGATTACAAGATAGTCGAAGGCGACTTGTGCTGGAAACTCTTCACGGAGCACGGCTTCGAGTGGGGAGGAACCTGGACCCAATGCAAGGATTATCAGCATTTCGAGTTACAGTGAGCTTCTTGGGCTCCGGGGGTCTGACAATGTATCAGTGCGAACGTACTATCCAGTACCCCGTTTCATATCTTCCACCTTCGAAATCCTGCATCCCCGCATAGGGACGCACCCA
>JAGHUZ010000077.1 GCA_018064575.1 Candidatus Minthomonas equi | reverse complement strand
CGGTACTCCCGTAAATGCTCTCAAGGTCAGTTCACCGCCTGCCGTACCCATATCCAAGGAACTGATGCCTGATTATGAAAAAGTGAAATCCGAGGCATTGACTCTGAAAAACAAGCTTTTGGCAGAGGAAACCGTACTCGCCGTACTCGGACACCTGAAAGGCGGAGAGGAAGAATAAAAGGGGGGAAGTCATTTGTTTTGACCGATTTTTTTTTATCTTTGCGGATGTAATAAGAAAATCAACAGATAATTATGGCAACAACAGCAGATTTCAAGAACGGACTGTTTTTCAAATATGACGGGAAACCTGTCAGCATCATCTGGTTTCAGCACGTGAAACCCGGAAAAGGTCCCGCATTCGTCAAGTCAAAACTTCGTAACCTCGAAAACGGAAAGATTCTCGACCGTACATTCACTGCGGGTGAAAAAATCGAGCTCATCGTAGTGGAGAGAAGACCTTACCAGTATCTCTATAAGGATGATATGGGTTATAATTTTATGCACTCCGAGACTTTCGAGCAGGTTTATCTGGCTGAAGAGATGGTTCCCAATGCTGACCTTATGAAAGAAGGACAGGGTGTGGAGATGGTGTTCTGGGTAGATAAGGACGAAGAAAAATGTCTCTCCTGCGAACTTCCCAAGTATGTGGAGATGGAAATTACCTACACTGAACCGGCCGTCAAGGGAGATACCGCTTCCACAAATGCTATGAAGGAAGCCACCATCGAGACCGGTGCCATCATTATGGTTCCCCTCTTCATTAATCAGGGTGACAGAATCTGGGTGAATACTGAGGATCGTTCGTACGGCGAACGTGTGAAATAAGATTCCGCCTTTTTGAAATGAGGGCCTTGTACACGATTCTACTTCTGGTAGTTTCGAACATATTTATGACTTTTGCCTGGTACGGGCATCTCAAACTTCAGGAGATGAAAGTGGTGTCCAACTGGCCCTTGGTCGCTATCATTCTCCTTTCCTGGGGAGTGGCACTTTTCGAATATTGTTTTCAGGTCCCTGCCAACAGGATTGGCTTTGCCGGTAACGGAGGACCTTTTACTCTTATGCAGTTGAAAATTATCCAGGAGGTGATAACCCTTACGGTATTTACTATGTTTTCAGTTCTGCTTTTCAAGGGAGAGACACTCCAATGGAACCACCTCGCTTCATTCGGATGTCTGATTCTGGCCGTTTTCTTCGCTTTTCTGAGATAGGTATTTAAACAGCTTCTTACGCTCCATGATGGAGAAAGTTCAGGAATCTTGTCATTCCGTTTTCCGGATTATGGTAAGTCCGTCCCTGATGGGGAGGGTGATGTATTCTATGGCGGAGTCGGAGCGTATCATCGAGTCGAAGGCGATGAGCGCTTCGGTCTGTGGGTCGTGTCTGTCCCGTCGGCTATGAGCCGTTTCAAGTGTCGCGTTTTGAGAAAAACCGGAAATGACTCGTCCGCTCCAGGCCGTATTGTCCACCAGAATCCATCCTCCGGGACTGACTTTATCAAAAACCAGTGAGTAGTATTTGCTGTATTGCCTTTTGTCCGCATCGATATAGACGATATCATACGGTCCTGACAGGGAAGGAATGATTTCCTGCGCGTCCCCGGTGAAGAGGGTAGCGCTGATTCCGGCACGTTCCCATCCGCCACGGATGATGTCGGTCAGTTCATCGTCTATTTCGCAGGCATCCAAATGCCCGCCGGATTTCATTCCCCTGGAAAGACAGATGGATGAATACCCTGTGAAAGTTCCGATTTCGAGAATGGAACCGGGTCTGACCATAAGTGAAAAGGCCTGCAGAAATTCCCCTTGTATGCCGTCAGACAGCATTCGGGCCTGCTTGGTTCTTAAATTTGTCTGTCTGCGGACCCATTCAAGTGCATTCTTGAGTCTGTTCATTATCGGAATGCCAGGATAGAGAGTCGTTCGGGATTAAATGTATCAATGGCCGCTTTTCTGAAGTCTTCGGGAGTTATGGCTTCAATCCCGGCACGGATTTGCTCCTGATTCGGGATGTGCCCGTAAACCATCAGATTCTTACCCATTGAAAGCACCTGAGCCTCACCGTTATCGGAGGAGATGGCTATCTGGCCGAGAAGCTGTTTTTTGGCCCTCTTGAGGACAGATTGACTGGGAAACATATCTGTCACTCTGGAAAGTTCTTTGAAAATCAGTGATTTGCATTTTTCGAAATTCTCTCTGTCGCAGCCGAAATAAATAGTGACAAGGCCCGTATCCTCGTATTGGGTGAAGGCGGTGTCAACCCCGTAAACGAGGGCATTGCGCTCGCGCAGAAGGATGTTCAGCGTGGAATTGGCTGCCGGTCCTCCGAGGTAGTTGGTGAGCAGGATGAGAGGAAGGCGCTCCTTCTGGTATAGGGAGTATGCCGGCCCGCCTATTATGCAGTGTACCTGGTGATGGTGGTGAAGGGGCTCGTGAATGAAGGGCTTCAGTCCGCCTGCGGCAATGGGAATGCGGGACGGATGTCCGCAGAGAGTGGGGTTGGAGGTGGCTGCCCTCTGCCGGGAAGAATGGTATTTCTGCAGGATGCGGTTTATCATATCCTGAATCTTTATCTCTTCCAAGTCTGCCGCTACGGTTATGCATATATTCTCCGGAATGAAGCGCTCTTTCCAATAGGAGAGAATATCCTCTCTTCTGATTTTTCTGATGGAGGCTGTTTTTCCGAGGACAGGTGTTGCCAAGGCGGTGCCGCTGAAGAGAATTTCTTCAAAGTCATCGAAAATCTGGTCAGCAGGTGAATCTTTATAGGATTTGATTTCTTCTATGATTACGGTACGTTCCTTTTCTATTTCCTTTTCGGGAAAAATGGAATTGAAGGCTATGTCCAGGAGGAGGTCTGCCGCTATGCGTATGTCTTCTTTCAGGACTGTAGCGTGAAGTACTGTTTCTTCTTTCGAAGTATATGCATTCAATTCGCCACCAAGTTTTTCGAGGCAGGAATTTATGGTAGTGGCTGACTTGTTTTCCGTCCCCTTGAATATGAGATGTTCAGTGAAATGTGCCAGTCCGCAGGGACGGATACCTTCATCTCGGGTACCTGTCTTGATGCTTACTGCGATGTAGGCCACGGGTGAACAAGTGTGACGGAATGCAAACATGCATCCGTTTTCAAGAATTGTCATTATTGTGGATGATGTCTATTTGAAGTATTTGAGTATGCTCAGATATTCGATTTTTGAAAAACCTGCGGTTTTGTTTTTCGTGATGTGGTGCCTGTGATAGTAAACCAATTCTCCCGTGTCGGGGCAGATTAGCATCTGGTATGCATTGGAACTGCCGGGAGTCGGTTCTGACGGGTATAGGACAAGGGAGAAAAGAGTATTGGCGGGAGGGTTTTCCAGCAAGTCTTCGATTTCGGAGTCATCGACGAAAGATGCTTTGCCGTTGGAGTCAGCGGAGAGCTTGTCCTCAGAGATGTCGAATGCGAAATCTCCCTCCCTGAAGTATGCGTTGCCGAAACTTCCGGAATTGAAAATGCCATTATACATCATCATCCCGCGGTATGCATTGATGGTTTTCGCTATGATTTTCTCAATGTGTTTCTGGATGATGGAAATATACGAAGGGAGATAGGGGAGAATTTTACCATCATTATCGTCTGTCGGGGAAAGGGGCAGGGTTATGATTTCATCCATTTTGCTCAAGTCTTCAGCAGCGTCGGCAGACCCTTTGCGGAATGAGAGGAAATCCATTCCTGAGTCTTCTTTCCATCCGGCATTCCGGCCTGTCCTGATGAGGAAAAATGCACTGGTATCGGTTTTTTCCTTCGCAAATTCTTCTTTCGAAATGAATTCGAAGGGAGAAATGTACCAGCCTTTTTCCACGGCTTCCTTCAAAAGCGCGTCCGTGAGGGTGTTGTCATTCTGAAGAAGAACTTTGATGGTCTTGCCGGGCAAATTTTTCAAGTCATCTTTAATGGGTGGGGCAGTTGAATTTCTGAAGGAACTCAAGCGGCCGCTGGCTGTTTCCTGTGCCATAGCGCAAATACCGGTCAGGAGTACCAATGATATTGAAATTAATCTTCTCATAACTAAAAACAGATTCTTACAAACTTGTTTTTTTTGTCATTACGTTATAGCCGTGGGCAATGTTATGGAAATATTTCTATTTTTGTATTTTAATGAAGTTATCGGAAAGAGGATA
>JAGHUZ010000292.1 GCA_018064575.1 Candidatus Minthomonas equi | reverse complement strand
ATTATGTAAACCCTTATATCGGTCACGTGAGCCATATGTTGGTTCCGTGTTATCCGACAGTGTCCCTTCCTCATTCGATGCTCAGAGTGTTCCCGTGTAGGCGTGAATACACCACCGAACTGGTGGACGGTCTGCCCCTTTGGGTGACGAACCACCGTTCTCAGCCCGAGCTGACCATCGGCTTCCCCGGGCAGAGACTCGACTGGGATAACGAGCACATTACCCCGTACAGTTACGAGACCGAACTCGCCGGCTCCACCATCGGAGTGAGGTATTCAGCTTCACACCAGTCTGCAATCTATGACCTGAAATTTCACAACGAAAGTCCCGTAACGCTCACGGTAAACGCCAATGGTGGCAAGATGGACGCCGAAGGCAATATAGTCAAGGGTTTTCAGTACTGTGGAGGACAGACAAAGGCATACGTTTACGTTGAATTCGAGACTGCTCCCGTATCTGCCGGGAAGGTCGGTGAATCCAGCGTTGTCTTGACCTTCGACAACCCCGGGCTCCGCATACGCTACGGTGTCTCATTCATAAGTGTCGAGCAGGCTGCGAAGAACCTCGCGCGTGAAATCAGCAGCTATGACGTGGACGCCCTGATGACACAGGGTAGAAAGATATGGAATGATGCGCTCGGTCGCCTTGAAGTAAGCGGCGGCAGCGATGATGACTTGACAGTGTTCTACACTTCCTACTACCGCACCCTCGAACGCCCCGTCTGTATGAGCGAGGATGGAAAGTACTGGAGCGGTGAGGACAATAAGATTCACGATGACGGAGGAATCCCTTATTACACAGATGACTGGCTCTGGGATACCTACCACAGCGCACACCCTCTGCGCACTATCGTCGACGTACCCCTCGAAGAGGCAATACTCAAGTCATACCTTCGTATGTCTGAGGAGAATTCCCACGGATGGCTGCCCTGCTTCCCCGGAGTTTCAGGTGCCGGAAGGGGTATGAACTGCTGTCACGGCATCGGCTCATTCGCAGATGCAGCGGCAAAGGGACTCGATATCGATGTGGAGAAGGCCGCTGCAGCGGCTGCTAACAGTCTCCGCACAAGAACCGTCGTTCCATGGAGCAATGCTCCGGCGGGACAGTTGGATAAGTTCTACTGGGAGAACGGCTACTTGCCGGCGCTTATGGAAGGAGAGAAGGAAACCGACCCCAATGTCCACGATTTTGAGAAGCGCCAGCCTATCCCGGTGACGACAGGTACATCCTACGACTGCTGGGCGGCTTCCAAGCTCCTCAGGGCCGCATTCGACAAGACGGGTAACAAGAAATATCTCGATGAGTCCGAGTACTTCTTCAAGCACTCGTTCGACTATCGCAATCTCTATAACAGCAGGACAGGTTTCTTCCACCCCAAGGACAAGGACGGTAATTTCATCGAACCCTTTGACTATAATTTCCCCGGTGGAATGGGCTCAAGGGAGTACTACGACGAGAACAATGGCTGGGTTTATCGCTGGGACGTACAGCACAACGTGTATGACCTCATCTCCCTTATAGGAGGCGACCGGAAGTTTGTGGAGCAGCTTGACAGTATGTTCGCTGAACCGCTCGGAATGGATAAATATGACTTCTGGGCGAAGCTGCCCGACCATTCCGGAATAGTGGGCCAGTTCTCGATGGGTAACGAGCCTTCGCTTCACGTGCCTTATCTGTACAACTTCGCGGGCGCTCCCTGGAAGACGCAGAAACGCATACGCCAGATGCTCGATACCTGGTTCCGTAACGACCTGATGGGTGTCCCCGGTGACGAAGATGGAGGAGGAATGACCTCGTTCGTGGTGTTCTCCTCTTTGGGCTTCTTCCCCGTAACCCCAGGCAAGCCCGAATACAGCATAGGCAGCCCGAGGTTCGAGAGCGGCAAGATACATATGGCGAACGGCAAAACCTTTGAAGTCAAGGCTAACAACGTATCAAAGGACAATAAGTACATACAGTCGGCCAAGCTTAACGGAAAGCCCTGGAACGAGCCGACCATCAGCCATGAGGATATCATCGCCGGCGGTGTGCTCGAACTCGAGATGGGCCCCTTCCCGAACAAGGAGTGGGGCGTGAGGTCGAGCATCTGCTATGACTCTTATGACGGCCTCGTTATGGCGGGCTATCAGGGCTGGTTTCATTCTCCCGAGGAGACTGGCTCCCAGTATGCTGGAGGATATGCCAGGCCGGATGGCACATATTTCGTCGATATGCTTCCAGACGTCACAGAATACATTCAGACCTATCCTATACCCGGGCAAATGGCCGATGGCTCGTCACCGCGCGCAGTCTCCGCCGCCGACTACAGCACAGTCGACGTCCACTTCCGATGGATGAAGGAGTACGGGCTGGACGGCGTGTTCATGCAGAGGTTCGTGCCGAATATCGGAAACGCGCATTTCCTCAAGGTTATGGATAATGCAATGTCCTGCGCTGAGCGCTATGACAGGGCAGTATGCATAATGTACGACCTGTCAGGAAGTGAGAAAGAGACAATGACAGACAGGCTCCTTGGAGACATCGACTTCCTGAATGAGCGCTATGACCTTTTTAACCGCGAGGCGCGTCCTTCGTACCTCTGGCATAGCGGCAAGCCGCTCTTTGTGGTCTGGGGTGTGGGATTTCCCGTCAGTCCGTAATATTATATGGATGAAGCCGGTATAATTATCGACGGTCTTAAGGAGCGTGGATACAGCGTTATGCTCGGCGTGCCTACCTACTGGCGCGAATACGGCAGCGATACGCGGAAAGACGAAAGACTGCACGAGTACATACTCAAGTCGGACATTATACTGCCCTGGTATGTCGGCAGGTTCACAAACGAGGATTTCGACGAGTTCAAGAGCGTTATTCCCGGAGACGTGAAATGGTGCAGGGAACATGGAATCGGTTTTGCCGGAGATGTCTGGCCGGGCTTCAGTTGGAACAACATGAACCCGAAGGCCGACGACCAGGTTCCCCGTAAGGGAGGAGAGTTCATACAGAGACAGATAGACGCCTGTATAGAAGCCGGGTGCAAGAGCATCTACGTATCGATGTTCGATGAAGTCAATGAAAGTACCTGCATATTCAAAATAGCACGCGAAGTGCCTGTTCCCAGACCGGGTGCTGTGGTCGTACCTCTGGAGGACGGTATTCCTTCCGACACATATCTCAAGATAGCGGGAGACGCCGCCGGAAAACTCAAAAAATAGTCATTATAAACACATTCTATGAAAAGATTGATTTCACTGACCTTATTTCTGACTCTGATAACATCACTTTACGCAGGCGATTTTATCAGCAAGGATAAAATGTATCTGCTCGTTTCGCCGGCCGGATTCGCGGTGGATAACGGTAATTCCACACAGGATGAGTCTACGTTCACTCTCCGGCCTGTGGATAAAAAGAATCTTTCGCAGCGTTTCTGTATCCGTGGTGATGGGACGGGATGGTCTGTCTGGAGTCCTTATACGGGGCAGGCATTTGATATATTGGACCCGGGTGAGCATGGATGCCCTCTTTCCAGCTGGATTCATAACAACTGTGACAATCAGCGCTGGGATTTGGAATTTATCAATGATAATCAAGTGAAAATAAGACATAAAA
>JAGHUZ010000019.1 GCA_018064575.1 Candidatus Minthomonas equi | reverse complement strand
GTATAATACTGGGCACCTATATGTTCCCCGATAATCTTGCCGTCGCCAATCCGGTAACGGTATGTGGCCGACAAGGCGGCGAGTCCGTCGGTGGAAGGGATATCATCACAGCCGCAGGGAGAAACCTCATCGCCTCCCGTGAAATGGAAGATGACGTCTTCTCCTGCCCTGTGTGTCTCTTCGGAGACAGAGAGGTGACGTCCGTAGCCGGGATATCCTTCGAGCGTATCATAAAATGAAGGGAAAATTTCCACTACTTTTCCTTTGCGTGACTTCAATTTCTGCTGGAGAAAAACCGGAAGGTCCACTTTTCCTACGAAGCATATTCCCTGGGAGTCTTTTTTATCCGCGCTGGGAAGCCCGGCTTCGTGTGCCATCCTCCGCACCTCAGGTTTGACGGTGTCTCCGATGGGAAATATTGCCTTGGAAAGCTGTGCCTGTGTCAGACGGCACAAGAAGTAGGACTGGTCCTTGTTCGGGTCTGTTCCCGCCAGAATGCGGCAGATGGATGGGTTTCCTTCGTCTGCCGCCTTTCGGCAGTAGTGTCCGGTGGCGACATAATCCGCCCCGAGTTTCTGTGCGGCTTCGAGGAATGCTGCGAATTTGATTTTGGAATTGCACATCACGTCGGGATTCGGAGTCCTGCCGCGGGAATACTCTTCGAACATATAGTCCACTACCTGCTGACGATAAACGTCTGACAAATCTATGAAGTGGAATGGAATGCCTATTTTGCGAGCCACCATTTCCGCCACGCTTTTGTCTTCCTCCCACTCGCATTCCCCGTGAAGGGTTCCCTCTGTATCGTGCCAGTTCTGCATAAAAAGGGCGAATACGTTATATCCGGCTTCTTTCAGAAGCAGGGCCGCCACAGAAGAATCCACTCCACCGGAGAGTCCGACGCAGACGGTCTTGCCTTTCGCATCTTCGGGGAGGCCGAGTGCGGCAGGTGACAAATCCGGTATGCCGTTTATCTTGAAGTCTGCCATAATTGAAAGCTCAAAAGTACGCAAAAAGCATATTCCACCGCATTTTTTTTCGCGGAATGAGAAAAAGAATTATATTTGTGCCGGGTAAGTCTTTTACGACCAGCTCCTGATGAACTCCCCCAGGGTAGGAATACAGCAAGGGTAATCGGTTGTAGCGGTGCGATGAAAGTAGCTTACCCTTTTTTTATGTAATATCCCTGACGTAGGGATATTTTTTGTAAGTTTGCGTTTATGAAAAAAATCATTCTCCTTTTAATGTCATTGTCCGCATCTCTGGGCGTAATGGCTCAGGATGAAGAGTTTCAGGGTCTTGAATGTACCAGTGTGGTGGCCGGGAGGCTGGCGACTACGGACTGCTCGGTAATAACATCCCATACCTGTGACGGATGGTCCCATACCTGGGTGAACTATGTTCCTGCAGCAGACCATCAGGAAGGAGAAACGACTTGGATAAGAAAGGATTGGAGAAAAACCAAATTCGTTACAGACACTGCCGGGGTGCGCTATATTATGAAAATTCCTCAAGTGAGCCATACCTATGCGTACCTGAATACCGGTTATCCTTCTCTGAATGAGAAGCAGGTGGCCATCGGCGAAACCACTTTCACCGGGCCGGACACCCTTATCAATTCCAATGCACCCATCCTTATCGAAGAATTGTGCCGTCTGGCACTGGAGAGGTGCTCTTCTGCCAGAGAAGCGGTGCTGCTGATGGGAGAAATCGCAGAGGAATACGGTTATGGTGACGGCGGAGAATGCCTTACGGTGGCCGACAAGGACGAAGTGTGGTTTTTTGAAATCACAGGTGTCGGCAAGACGAAGACTGGCGCTGCCTGGGTGGCCCAGCGAGTCCCTGATGACGAGATAGCCGTGTCGGCGAACATCCCGCGCATAGGTAAAATAGACAGAAGTGACAAGATGCATTTCCTCGCCTCCGACAATGTGGAGGATGTGGCGCTGGAAAATGGACTTTGGAACGGTGAAGGTGATTTCGTGTATTGGAAGGCCTATAATTCATCATATGGACAGGGGAGGAATTTCCGCGAACGCGAGTTTCGTGTCCTGAGCACTTTCGCCCCGTCTCTGGGACTTGCTTATGAGGATGCGGAGATGCCGTTCAGTGTCAAGCCGGATTCGCTCGTGAGTGTCCGTGACGTTATGGCCATCCTTAGGGATACTTATGAAGGAACGCGCTTCGATATGTGTCGTAATGTTCTGTTGGAGGTCCCGGCCAAGGATACTGTTCCCGCTCATAAGGTAATCAGCCCGG
>JAGHUZ010000241.1 GCA_018064575.1 Candidatus Minthomonas equi | reverse complement strand
TCCACCCCGAACCCCGGCAGCCTTTCGCACTTTATTGCAGAAGATTTCGGTAAGGTTGCTACACCAGAACGTGCTATTAATTCTGCTTTGAGATTATTTGGCTCTCGGTTATGAAGCCTGTGGAGCTGCCATATGATACGAACCCCGAAAGTTTTTTGTCTAACTTTCGGGGTTCAGGTCAAAAAATTCTTAAAGATTTGCTCTCTTGTTTTGAAATTTATCTGAGAATAAGAAACTGTTTATTACCTTTTTTTGAATGTATTGGGTTGGTCTCCGTGGGTTGTAAGACTATTGCCGTCAGCTGAAACGGTGCCGGGCAGCGAGGCTCCTATTGGGAATTGGTCCTTGAGGTATTGAGCACCAGGAAAATCGGGCTCAATGCTGACACCGTTTACTGTGCCTTCAAAATCGGGATTGTCATAATTGTATGGTCCTGTTACAGAAATGGCGACAGTGACGTCCTCTACAACCTGCGAGATGCTGAGCGTAAATGCGCTTGAACCAAAAGTCAGAGTCAGACCGTTGTTTGCTGTCCAGCTCGTGCCAGTGAGACTGCTGAGTGAGCTTTTGGTCTTGTTATCATCCTTGCTGCAGGATGTAGTGGAAAGTGTGGCGAGAATAAGCATTGCCACGGAAAAGATGGAAAGGAAATTTTTCATAAAATGTTTTTTATTTGTTTTGTGCAAAGATATGAATAATCCCGATTTCTGCAAAATAACCTGGGAAGACCCGGAAACATTTGTTAGAAGGGCTGAGTGACGCCATATTGAATAAACCGCCTTTAAATCTTGGCGCTAAGCGGAATTTTAGTTATTTTTGCGCGCTAAAAACGATAAAATCGAAAACAGTAATTTATTTGTATATAACGATATGACTATCAACGAAATCAAAAATGACGGTCTCTCAATCCGTCTGTCTATGGAATTCGGAAAGGAAGATTATTCCGAGAGAAAGAAAAAAGTACTCAACAGGGCTCGTCGTGATGCAGATATCCGCGGTTTCAGAAAAGGTATGGCACCTATGTCGCTGATTGAAAAACTTTATGGCGGTCAGGCTCTCGCAGAGACTATTAACGGACTTATTTCCGAATCACTTGATAAATATATCAATGAGAATAAACTTACCATCATCGGAGAACCTCTTTCTGTGGAAGATTCAGGAAAGAAGAATGACTGGGAAAATCCCGATACATTCGAATTCCAGTTCGACGTGGCACTCGCTCCCAAATTCGATGTTTCTGTAAGCGCAGAGGACAAGGTGACCGCTTATAAGGCCGTTCTTACCGATGAAGAGAAGAAGGAATACAAATCGCAGATGCAGAAATCCTACGGTCATCCGGAAGAAGATGAAGAGGTGACAGCCGTTTCTTATATAATCGCCGATTTCGAACAGGGTGAACATAAGGCAGAGAAGGTGTATGTAAACGTAGATACTCAGAAGAATGAAGATGTCAGGAATGCACTTCTCGGCCACAAGAAGGGTGATGTCATCGATATTGATGTCACCAAACTTTATCCGGAAGAGGATGACAGGGCTGCTGCCTTGAAACTGGACAAGGCCGAAATAGCATCTCTCGACCCCGTATGGAATATGACTTTCAGTGAAATCAAGAGTTTCCGTGACGCTGAAATAGGTCAGGAACTGTTCGATATGGTTTGCGGTGAGGATAAGGTTAAAACCGAAGAGGAATTCGATGCTTTCCTTGCTGACAAGCAGGCGGACGAGTTGAAACAGGAAACTGATTTCCGTTTTACACAGGACGTGAAGAATTATCTCGTAGAAAAGGCGGATATCAGGATTGATGAGGACTTTATGAAGAGATGGATATTCACCGCCAACGAAGGTAAGTTTACGAAGGAACAGATAGACAAGGAATTCCCTATGTTTATGAAAGACTTCAAATGGCAGACTGTAGCTGGAAAAATCCTGCAGGACCAGAAACTTGAAATCAAGAGGGAAGACCTCGTGGAGAAGGCGAAACTGATGGTACGCTATCAGTTTATGAGTTATTACGGTTCGGCTTCACTGCCCGATGAAATTCTGACCAAGTATGCCGAAACTATGATTGACGATCCGAAGCAGGGCTCCAGAATACACGAACTTGCTGAGGAAAAAGTGGTGGTTGAATGGTTCCGCTCCGTCGCAACCATAGAGGAAAAGGAAGTTTCCGTAGCTGAACTCAGAACCAGAAACGATGCTGAATAATATACTATGGCAGTTTCTGAATTTGAAAAGTTTGCGAAAGGACATTTGGGTATCAGCAGTACTTCTCTGGATGCCTGTCGAAAAGTTTATGCGGGGTACATAAATCCCACTATCATCGAGGAAAGACCTATGAACGTGGCATCGATGGATGTCTTTTCCCGTTTGATGATGGATAGGATAATCTTTCTAGGTGTTCCCATAGACAGTGACGTGGCCAATATCATTCAGGCTCGGTTGTTGTTTTTGGAGTCGGTCGATTCACACGCAGATATACATTTATATTTGAATTCCCCTGGAGGTCAGGTATATGCCGGTCTCGGAATTTATGATACGATGCAGCTTGTCGCACCGGACGTAGCGACTATCTGTACAGGGATGGCGGCATCGATGGCAGCAGTGCTTCTTGCTGCAGGTGCGAAGGGAAAACGTTCAGTTCTTCCTCATTCCAGAGTCTTGATACACCAACCGATGGGTGGGGCGGAAGGACAGGCATCAGACATCGAAATCGCTGCCACTCAGATAAAAAAACTCAAAAATGAACTTTACGACATCATCGCTCTTCATTCCGGACCGAGCCTCGAACGAATCGTTAGGGATGCGGACCGGGACTATTGGATGACTGCTCAAGAAGCCGTAGATTATGGAATGTGCGATTCCATCCTTTCGCGTGCGATGAAATAAACCATATCGATATGGCCAGAAAAAAGAATGATAACTGCTGCGTATTCTGCGGAAGGAGCGAAGATGAGGTGGACTTGATGATTGATGCCGGAAGGGCAAAGATTTGCATAGATTGTGCTATGTCCATTTCACACTATGTGCAAAGCGCTTTCGGTACTGAAGAGCAGATGGAGTCTCCATCCGACCATCAGGATTCTGCGGAAGCGCTTCTGATGACTCCAAAACAAATTACCGGGTTTCTCGACCAGTACGTAATAGGACAGGATGATGCCAAAAAGTATCTTGCTGTAGCGGTTTACAACCATTACAAGAGAATAAACGAGGCTACAGTCAGGCGGGCGGAAGCGGCGGCAAGAAAGAAGAAGGTTTCTTCTGCAAGGGAAGCGGCTGAAGTCTCATCCGATGGTGATTCTCTGGAGATAGAAAAGTCAAATATACTTTTGGTGGGTCCTACGGGAACCGGCAAGACACTTTTGGCCAAATCTATAGCGAAAATGTTAAACGTGCCTTTCGCCATCGTCGATGCCACGGTATTGACCGAAGCCGGTTATGTGGGGGAGGATGTGGAGAACATTATCACCCGTCTTCTGCAAAATGCCGATTATGACGTTGAACGTGCCCAGAGGGGAATAGTATTCATCGATGAAATCGATAAAATCGCCCGCAAGAGCGATAATCCTTCCATAACGAGAGACGTTTCCGGGGAAGGGGTGCAGCAGGCTATGCTGAAACTGCTTGAGGGCAGCATTGCCAATGTCCCTCCTCAGGGTGGAAGAAAGCATCCTGAGCAGAAACTCATCGCTGTTGATACCACGAACATTCTTTTTATCTGCGGAGGTGCATTCGAAGGAATCGAGAAGAAAATCGCTCAAAGACTGAATACCCACGTCGTGGGATATGGCGCGCAGGGGAAGAAAGCCGGTGTCGATACTGAAAATCTGCTGCGTTACGTAGCGCCTCAGGATTTGCGCTCATACGGCTTGATTCCGGAGATAGTCGGGAGACTTCCGATAGTCACCTATCTGAACGCTTTGGACCGGGATGCACTCAAACGGATATTGACCGAACCCAAGAATGCTTTGGTGCGTCAGTATAAGAAACTGTTTGAACTTGATGGAGTAAAGCTTGAATTCGAATCAGCCGTACTTGATCTTATCGTGGATACAGCGCTGAAATTCAAACTTGGAGCACGTGGTCTGCGCTCTATATGCGAGGCCATTATGATGAAGCCTATGTACGAG
>JAGHUZ010000207.1 GCA_018064575.1 Candidatus Minthomonas equi | reverse complement strand
TCCTCAATGTTAAGAAGTTTGATAAGGAGTGGGAATTCGTTTCCGAAACGTTTGAAATGGTCATCCCCCACCATTTCATCCATATATGTTTCGATGACATCATAAAGACGATTGCCTTTCAGGAAACCGTTGGACACCACCGAACTGTCATCTGCGAAACCGGCTATTTCCCAACTTTCACCGATAAGTTTTTCCGAATCAAAAGCTTTGTTGAATTCTTTGACCAGACTATGCCCTCCCCAGACTTTTTCCTTTCCCTCCGGAATGAATTTTAGAGGATAAAGTTCTTTTTTGTTATCAAGCTTGTTCATTTTCAATGAGATTATTAGTTCTATGAGTAAGAAATCTATTGAGCAACAGTAGATTTATTATGATAAAAAGTGACACTGACAGAGCCACCGCAAGCCAATACAAGTCCATCGACGCGAAAAAGTCACTCATACGTTCAGTATCTTTGAAAGCTGGCACAAGACGGCTCAGTACTACGACGGAACCATTGTTGGGAAAATGCAGAAAAATGGTCGTTTTCAGGGAACGGGTCCGGTAATAAATCCAGCCATACCAGGTTCCGAGAAGAAAAGCGGCTATTCCCTGCCAGGGATTGAGATGCATCACGGCAAAGATGACGGCTGACCACAGAATAGCCGGCCAGGGACTCTTATAGTGAAAGAGGAGACCACGACAGATGATTCCGCGGCAGAAGAATTCCTCCAGTATGGGTGCGAGTACGGCTACAGTAACAAATGTCCAGAAGAAATCGCCTTCAGCAGTTATTTTTTCCATCAGCTGAACGAACCATTCCGGTGCCGGCATCCAAATATTAAACGGGTCTTCTGTCAGAATTATGGCATAAGCTGAAACCGTGATGGCAAAGAAAAACAAGACCGGATGGAGGCTGCCGAAAGAAGGCTCTTCGATTTTCACGGGAGAAATGACGCCTGTGACGTCATTTTCTCTTGAACAATTTCTGCCGACTATCCATACATAAATGAAGGGCAAGGCAAACGCTAATACGTATGGAAGCGTCAAGTTCAGCCAGGTGACATCAGGAAATTTCAAAGTAAAAGGCATTAATATCAATCCTGCCAACAATTGACCTGCGATTGAAAGTAGAAGGATAATCCAACTCTGTCCCAAAGTGGGAAGGCAAAACTTCAAGTACTTCATCAAATTTCAATATTTTACGCAAATATACTCAAGAGTATGGAAAATCATTACCTTTGCACTATGCAGATGTCTGAAAAATTAAAGCGTTTCCGGAGCACACTACATAACACCCGTGGACTCAGATTATTTACCAATAAATACGTGGTGATTACCATTATTTTTCTGGTGATTTACATCTTTGACCATAACGGGATAGTAACTTTATGGAAAAACAAGCTCGAAACAGAGCGCCAGAGAGCCACCATAGAACAGTATAGGAAAGACATAGCCTCGATAGAGGCCAGAATAAAATCCCTCACATCAGACAAGGATTCCATCGAAGCTTTCGCCAGAGAGGAATACTATTATCATAAAGACAAGGAAGACGTTTTTATCGTCGAATAATCCACACTATTCTTCCTGCATCTGATTGACGATTCCGAATGGAACGTGGACCGCAGGTATATTGTCGAGGTCAGTGAGATGACTCACCTGGTCATCGAAGAAAATGTGCGGACGCATAATCTTTAGAACACGGGCCTTTTCCATCCCTCCTAAAAAGAATATCTGGTCCACTGATATGTTCCATTCCTTCAAGGTAGTAAGAACCCTCTCGTGGGCAGGTGCGCTTCTGGCCGTGACAATGGCCGTCTGCAGAATGGGATGGTAATTATTATCCTCCGCAGCTTTGGCACGTTCCATCTGTTGAAAAGTCGAAATCCTCCGGAGAAGCTGCTCCAACGGGCCATTGCTCAAAGGAATCGAAGCGAAATACTTTTCGTGTTGCAAGAAGTGGGAAAGGCCGTCACGCTGAAACAGTTTTTCCGATTCATCATCGGCCAGAACACTGTCAAAGTCAAAAGCCAGACGAAACTCCATATCCGCTTCATCATCGGATATGGTTTTGTTCATAACTGTACCGGCAGCATATCCCGCTTTCAATGCAGCAGCTGTATCAGCCGCGTTCGATGTAAGGAAAAGTGTGGAATTATAGGCTGGCAGATATTGAAAATTCGGCTTGCCGGAAGTAAACACGAAGCGGGTGATATCAAGTCCCCATTTCTGAATGGAACGAAGTGCTCTGTTGCCGGCATCGGGACTGTTTCTGGAAAAGAGAACCACTTCCACCGGTTTATCTTCAGGGAAAATGTCATTGAGAGAAAGAAGGCGCTTTATAAAAGGATAAGCCACACCGCGGTTCAAAGTGTTGTCAATGTTTTTCTCCTGATATTTTTTATAGGCTTCCACCCCTTCATTCTTGAAAACATTGTCACTTTCGACCATATCGAACAGTGCGCTCGATGTGACACAAACAACAAACTTTTCGTCTATAGGATATTTCATCGCAGGTATTATTCTTTCCCGCCGGAATTTCCGTTGAGGGCATTATAGGATTCTATTGCCTTCCCCAGAATCATAACCGCTCTCCTTAAATCCTCCTTACAGAGTACGTATGCCAGACGCACCTGATCCTTACCAAGTTCAGGATCGGTATAGAACCCTGCCGCAGGAGCCATCATTACAGTTTCACCCATACATTCGACCTCGCGACCGCTGACACTGATTTTGGCAGGAGTGTTTTCGTCCTTATACTTGAATTCACTCAAACACCAGGCACAAAACTTCTCGGCATCATCCACAGGAAGTTTTGCTACCGTATAGAACGCCCCCATCGGAATGGGGGTATAACATCCGGGAATACGATTGACACCATCGATGAGACATTTTCTCCTTTCCGTATATTCCTCATACATCTCGCGGCTGTATGCTTCCGTTCCTTCTATGGAAGCCTCGGCGACAATCTGTCCTATAAGGGGTGGACTCAGACGCGCCTGACAGAATTTCATTACGGTCTTACGCACCTCTTCGTTCTTGGTGATAAGGGCTCCGATGCGGATTCCACACTCGCTGTAGCGTTTGGATACGCTGTCAACAAGAACCACATTCCGTTCTATTCCTTCCAGATGCATAGCCGAGATATAAGGAGAACCGGTATAAATAAACTCACGATATACCTCGTCAGAAAAGAGATACAGATTGTATTTCTTCACAAGGTCCCGTATCTGGTTCATCTCCCTCTGTGTATAAAGGTATCCGGTAGGATTGTTCGGATTGCAGATGAGAATGGCCTTGGTCCTATCGTTTATCAACTCTTCGAATTTTTCCACTTTCGGAAGACAAAAGCCTTCATCTATAGTGGTAGTCACCGTCCGTATGACCGCACCTGCCGAAATGGCGAAACTCATATAATTAGCATAAGCCGGTTCGGGTACGATGATTTCATCTCCAGGATTAAGACAACTCATAAATGCGAAGAGCACCGCTTCAGATCCGCCTGAGGTGATGATGATTTCGTCAGCATTCAGCTTTATCTGATAACGGTCATAATAGTTCACCAATGCCTGACGAAGTGAACGGTAGCCTTGTGAAGGAGAATATTCCAAAGTAGTTCTATCCACACTTTTGAGTGCATCAAGAGCTTTCTGAGGAGTAGGTAAATCAGGCTGACCGATATTCAGTCTGAAGATTTTGACTCCCTTGTCTTCTGCATCATAAGCCAGCGGTGCCAATTTTCTGATAGGAGATTCAGGCATTTCAATGCCTCTGGCTGAAATCTGTAATCCTCTCTGCATATAATTCAAAACTATATCAATTCCTTACGTTCATCGAATTCACGTTTCCCTTCATTTCATCTATCACCTTAAGAAGATACTGCCCATACTGATTCTTAATCATAGGTTGAGCCATCGCCCGCATCTTTTCCTCGCTTATCCATCCATGACGATACGCGATTCCCTCGAGACAGGCCACCTTCAATCCCTGACGTTTTTCTATGACCTCAACAAAAGTGGAAGCTTCCGAGAGAGAATCATAAGTTCCCGTATCCAGCCAAGCAAAACCGCGACCCAAAGTCTGCACTTTGAGTTCCTTGTCTTTCAGAAATTTCTGGTTCACCGTCGTGATTTCATATTCCCCACGCGCGGAAGGTTTAATATTTTCCGCTATCGAAACAACTTTGTTAGGGTAGAAGTACAAACCGACCACGGCTTAATTGCTTTTGGGTTTGGCCGGTTTCTCCTCTATGCTGAGGCAATTCCCATCTTTGTCGAACTCCGCGACTCCATAGCGTTCAGGGTCATTCACCCAATAGCC
>JAGHUZ010000253.1 GCA_018064575.1 Candidatus Minthomonas equi | reverse complement strand
GCCCAAGGGTGTGGAGGGACGTGAAGCTGAACTCAGATTCGAAGCTTCCTCCAAGCAGTTGTTCGGAAAAGATATCGAAGACGGGAGTACTATCAGTGGGGAATTTATGTTGGGTGAGGGAACTTTTGATTCCTGCAAGAACCCCAATGCATACGCTATGACAGATACCACTCTATGGAAATCGTCGGTAATGGTCAGCGTGAATGGAACGGAACTCGGTACGTTCGAACTTACAGATGATTCGGCAGACCATAGCGGCGCACTTTCGTGGCATTCCCAGCCTCGCGAAAACCGTATGTTCGAGGCAGGTTCCCACGGATGTATGATAAAGGTTCCCATTCCGGAGGGCCTTCTCAGGAGTGGAGAAAAGGCCATTATACGCTTTACTGTTCCTGAAACGGCAGAAACGGCAACATCCGGCGGTCTGGCTCTTTACGGGCGGGACTTCGGTAAGTATCCTATGGACCCGAGCATAGTCTTGAAATGAGAGTTGTGTGTAAAAGATATTAATTTTGCACTTTAAAAAGATTTTTTTGATGAGGTATTTCATCTCTATATCGTATCGCGGGGCACATTATTGCGGGTGGCAGATTCAGAAGAATGGTCCCAGCATTCAGGAAGAAATGGAGCGTGCTCTCTCCATCCTGCTGGGATGTGCCACATCCGTTACCGGTGCCGGACGTACTGATGCAGGGGTGAATGCTGTCAATTTTATCGCTCATTTCGACTCTTGCGTGGAATGCCTTCTGACTTCTGACCCGATGGAGTTCATTTATAAGATGAATGCCATCCTTCCACCAGATATTACGGTGAATAATGTTTATCGGGTGGCTGATGATGCTCACGCCAGGTTTGATGCGACCAGCCGCACATATCAATATTTCGTACATACTGTCAAGGATCCTTTCGCGGCAGAATTCTCTTATCCTTTTTATCGTGAAGTGAATCTCGAACTGATGAACGCTGCGGCCGGTCATCTGCTGATAAGAGGGGATTTCAGCTCCTTCGAAAAACTTCACGGAGGTAATACCAGTTCCGTCTGCACTGTTACGCGGGCACGATGGGAACGTTCCCTGAACGGGACTATGACCACTGCGGGCGGGGATAACCGTCTGGTTTTTACAATAAGCGCGAACAGATTCCTCAGGAATATGGTCCGCGCAATAGTGGGGACACTTCTCGAAGTCGGCTGCGGGAAAAGGAATCCCGACTCCATACCGGACCTGCTTGAGAAGAAAGACCGTTGCTCCGCAGGGCAGTCAGTCCCGGGAAATGCATTGTTTCTTACGGGAATAGAATATCCATATAAACTAATGTCAATTTTATAAACTATAATTATGCTTTTATTACTTGAAGGGACTGAAGTCCTAATAGAAGAGACAGCTACCGAGAGCTTTTCGCTCATAGGAATGGCGGCCAAGGGTGGATGGCTGATGCTCGTCCTGCTGCTTCTTTCGTTTCTGGCCATTTACATTTTCGGTGAAAAATTCTGGGAGATTCGCAAATCGTCCAATATCAACAGAAAATTCATGAAGAAAATTCACGACCGGATAGCGGAGGGAAAGATAGAAGATGCTCTGACCCTGTGCAGAAAGGATGATACCACCATTGCGCGACTTATAGAAAAGGGTATCGAAAGACTTGGAAGGCCCCTCCCTGATATCCAGGCCTCCATTGAAAATATGGGTAACGTAGAAGTGGCACGGCTTGAAAGGGGACTGCCCATTCTGGCGACCATCTCCGGAGGAGCGCCGATGATAGGTTTCCTCGGTACAGTAACTGGTATGATAAGGGCATTTTTCAATATGTCTCAGGCAGGTTCGAATGTCGATATCACCCTTCTTTCCGGAGGTATCTATGAGGCTATGCTCACTACCGTAGGTGGTCTGTTCGTCGGCATTATCGCTTACTTCGGTTATAACTTCCTGACATCCCGTATATCCGACCTCGTGTTCCAGATGGAATCGGTGACCATAGAGTTTATGGATATGCTTTATGAACCATCCGGAGAAAAGAAGAAAAAATAGGCTATGGCTATCAAACGCACTACCAAGACGGATGCCGCTTTTTCGATGTCGTCGATGACCGATATCGTATTTCTGCTGCTTATATTTTTTCTGGTGACATCCACGCTGATTAATCCGAACGCTCTGAAACTGCTCCTTCCTAAAAGCACCAATCAGATTTCGGACAAGGCCACCGTTTCGGTATCCATCAAGCACTATCCTGCCAACAATACGTTTACCTATCATATCAATGGTTCAGCCAAGCCGATTCAGTTCTCGGAAGTTGAAGGGGCGTTGGATGAACTGCTGCGTGATTCAGATGATCCGACTTTCTCCATCTATGCCGACAAGACAGTACCCATCGAGCAGGTGGTGGACCTGATGAACATTGCCAAGCATAATAAGTATAAAGTCATTCTGGCCACTTCACCGGAGTAGAAAACAGATTTTTAATTATATGTTACGTTTAGCGATTCAATCGAAGGGCCGTCTCAACGAAGATTGTGCTTCCCTGTTACGGGAAATCGGAATTTCCGTGGATGATTCCAAGAGGAAATTCATTTCAAAATCAGCAAATTTTCCACTGGAGGTGCTTTATATGAGGGATGACGATATTCCGCAGGTGGTTCCGACCGGAACCGCATCCCTCGGTATCGTGGGTCTCAACGAAGTGGAGGAAAAGGGCTTTGATGTGACTGTAGAGGCCAAATTGGGATTCGGTGTCTGCCGCATCTCGCTCGCCATACCTAAAACAGAGCAGTATGACGGTCCTGACTATTTCAACGGCAAGCGTATCGCTACCTCCTATCCCAATATTCTCAGGAAGTTTCTCCCCGGGAAAGGTGTCAAGGCAGATATAGAGGTTATTACAGGTTCCGTCGAAATAGCACCCGCCGCGG
Organism: Candidatus Minthomonas equi; assembly: GCA_018064575.1. GTDB lineage: Bacteria > Bacteroidota > Bacteroidia > Bacteroidales > UBA932 > Minthomonas > Minthomonas equi. The sequence continues at coordinate 5,155 of JAGHUZ010000253.1, read as the reverse complement.
GAATAGCGGATGCCATCTTTGATATCGTTTCTACAGGCGGATCCCTTGTCTCCAACGGACTCAAGGAGGTGGAGAAGGTATTCTTCTCCGAAGCTGTCCTCATAAGCAGTGGCAAGCTTTCCGATGAGGACAGAGAATCCCTGGATGAAATACTCTTCCGTCTGGATTCCGTCAAGGTGAGCAGGGGACAGAAGTATATCCTTATGAACCTGCCGGAGGATGTCGTGGATGAGGCCATCAGGATTCTTCCGGCTATGCGCAGTCCGACAGTAATGCCGCTTGCGGCGAAAGGCTGGTGTTCTATGCATTCCGTGGTCAATGCTGACCGTCTCTGGGAAAAAATTCACCAGTTGAAGTCTATAGGTGCCGAAGGTATACTGGTGTTGAGCGTTGACAAGATAATACCATAGTTCGTATGAATATTTATATTGAACCGGACAGGAGTATGTGGGCGACCCTGTGCAGGCGCCCATCCGACAGTGACCCTGTAGTCGCCGGCAGAGTCCGCAGAATCATAGACAGTGTTCGCGAACTGGGTGACAAAGCCATCCTCGACCTTGCCGAAGAAATTGACGGCCGCAGACCGGAGAGCATCCGGGTCAGTGATGAAGCCATCGCTGAGGCGGAAACACAGGTTCCAGATGTTGTAAAGGCAGCCATCTCCAAAGCTGCAGCTAATATACGCACCTTTCACGAAGCTCAGATGCCTTCAGCGATTGAGATTGAAACGACCCGTGGGGTTCGCTGTTACCAGAAACCTGTACCCATTCAGAAAGTGGGTCTGTATATCCCCGGAGGCACCGCTCCTCTTTTCTCTACGGTGCTTATGCTTGCCATCCCCGCCAGTATTGCCGGCTGTCGTGAAGTGATATTGTGCACTCCTGCCGGGAAAAACGGAAAAATAGCGCCGGAGGTACTTTACACTGCATCTTTCTGCGGCATAGATAAGATATATGAAGTCGGTGGTGCGCAGGCCATTGCAGCGATGGCGTACGGCACCGGGACTATAGAAAAGGTTGACAAGATTTTCGGCCCGGGTAATCAGTACGTCACCACAGCGAAACAGTTGCTGGGAGGCAGTGTTGTGGCCATAGATATGCCTGCCGGACCGTCTGAAGTTATGGTGATAGCTGATGGAACGTCCGATGCCTCCTTCGTGGCGGCAGACCTGCTGTCACAGGCGGAACACGGTCGCGACAGTCAGGTTATGCTGGTCTGTACCTCCGTGGAAGTGGTATCGGCCGTTGAAATTGAACTCCGCCGTCAAATCAGGACGCTTGGCCGAGCGGAGTTTGCAGAGGCTGCTTTGGAAAAGAGCCGGTCTGTGGTCTTTGAAAGTGAAGATGATATTCTCACGTTTGCGGACTGCTATGCCCCCGAACACCTGATAGTGTCCACCGCAGAACCTTGGCGCATCGCTGACCGTATCACCTCGGCCGGCAGTGTGTTTGTAGGTGCTTACACTCCTGAAAGCGCTGGAGATTATGCATCCGGTACTAATCACACCCTTCCCACCTGTGCCTGGGCACATTCTTACAGCGGTGTCAATATAGACAGTTTCATCAGAAAGATGACCATACAGGAAGACACCCGCGAGGGACTTGAAGGCCTCTCGGGGACAATAGTGGCGATGGCCGAGGCCGAAGGACTGCAGGCGCACGCCGATGCAGTAAAAGTCAGAGTCAATGAAAAGTAAAGACATTGAGGCGCTTGTGCGCCCGAATATACGCAAGTTATGTCCCTATTCCACAGCGAGGGATGAGTATAATGGTACTCTTGGTGTATTTCTTGATGCCAATGAAAGTCCTTATCCGACCGGATGGAACCGTTATCCGGACCCGCGTCAGACTGCACTCAGGGAGAAACTCGCGCACATTAAGGGCGTCAAAGCGGAAAAAATATTTTCAGGTAACGGCTCGGATGAAGCCATAGATTTGATATTCAGGATTTTCTGCATTCCGGGCATAGATAATGCGGTGGCCATTGCTCCAAGTTATGGAATGTACAAGGTCTCGGCTGAAATAAATGACATCGAAATGCGGGAAGTTAATTTGAATGAAGATTTCTCGCTGCCGGTGGACAACCTGCTTGCCGCTTGCGATTCCAATACGAAGGTACTTTTCCTTTGCAGTCCCAACAATCCTTCAGGTAACGCCTTTTCGAATGAAACCGTTTTCGAAGTGTTGAAGCGCTTTAATGGGATAGTGGTCGTGGATGAGGCCTATATAGATTTCTGCTCCGTTCCCAGCCTTATCGGCAGCATAGACAGGTATCCTAATCTGGTAGTGCTCCAGACATTTTCCAAGGCACGTGGTTTGGCCGCCCTGCGACTCGGACTTGCATTTTCGAATCCCTGTATCATCAAGTTTATGATGATGGTTAAATATCCGTACAATATCAATGCATCCACTCAAAAACTAGCTTTGAAAGCGCTGGAATCGCCTATTGATATCTATGTGGCTGAAACAGTGGCGCAACGTGCACGTATCGCTGCTGCTCTGCCGGGATTCGCTTTTGTACGCAAGGTATATCCCAGCGAGGCGAACTTCATCCTTGTCAAGGTGGATGACGCAGACGGGCTCTATGAGCATTTGATAGCGGACGGAATCATAGTCCGCAATCGCAGTAAGGTCGCAGGCTGCACAGGATGCCTGCGTATCACTATTGGCTTGCCTGAAGAAAACGACAAACTCTTAAAATCACTTTGCGATTATGAAAAAGGTGATATTCGTAGATAGAGACGGTACTATTCTGTCTGAACCGCTTGATGAACAGATAGACTCCTTTGAGAAATTCGAGTTTGTGCCGGGCGCTATTTCCGGCCTGAAGGCTGTGACGGGACTCGGTTATGAAATCGTGATGGTTTCGAATCAGGACGGCCTCGGAACTGACTCATATCCCTGGGATGCCTTTCTGCCCACTCATAATCTTATGCTAAAGACACTGGAGGGTGAAGGTGTCACCTTTGATGATATACTCATAGACAAGAGTTTTCCTGAGGACAATGCTCCTACCCGCAAGCCACGTACCGGTATGTTGGGGAAGTATCTTGACGGCAGTTATGATATGGGGGCTTCCTTCGTTATCGGTGACCGTGATACAGATATGCAGCTCGCCGACAATATCGGTGCGCGCGGTCTCAGATTGGGAGAACTGGATTGGACTCAGATAGTGGAGGAAATACGCAGCAGTGCGCGCAGTGCTGTCATCGCCCGTAAGACTGCGGAAACTGATATATACGTCCGTCTGGACCTGGACGGCAATGGTGAATCCTGTATTGACTCAGGTCTGAAATTTCTGAATCATATGCTCTCCCAACTTGTACACCACGGTGGAATATCTCTCGTAGTGAAGTGCAAGGGCGACTTGGAAGTGGATGAACATCATACTATAGAGGATATAGGAATCGCTCTTGGGGAAGCTGTACTCAAGGCTCTTGGAGACAAGCGTGGAATAGAACGCTACGGATTTGCCCTTCCTATGGATGAAAGTGCCGCTCTGGTGCTGCTCGACTTCGGAGGTAGGAGTGAATTGGTCTGGGATGTCGTATTTACCCGCGAATATGTCGGAGATGTCCCTACGGAGATGTTCAGGCATTTTTTCAAGTCATTCTGCGATGCGGCGAAGTGTAATCTTCGCGTGGAGACGGCAGGGGAAAACAATCATCATATCGCCGAGGCCATTTTCAAGGCTTTCGCCCGTTCCTTGAGGCAGGCTGCCCGCAGAAATGTTTTCAGTTATGAACTTCCATCCAGCAAAGGAATGTTATGATAGCTATAGTTGATTACGATGCCGGAAATATCAAGTCGGTGATGAATGCTTTGCGAAGAATCGGTGCGGAGTTCGAACTCAGTGCCGACCCGGGAAGTATCAGAACTGCTTCGAAGGTGATTCTACCCGGTGTGGGAAATGCAGCGGAAGCGATGAACAGTCTCAGGAACAAGGGACTGGTGGATGTTATTAAAGGTTTGCGCAAACCCGTTCTTGGTATCTGTGTCGGTATGCAGCTTATGTGTCGGCATTCGGAAGAGGGTGATGCGGAATGTATGGGTTTGTTCGACTGCGATGTGTGCAGATTCTCTTGTGAACCGGACGTCAAAGTTCCCCATATGGGATGGAACAGTATCTCGAACCTCGACAGCAAACTTTTCAAAAGTATCGATGAAGGCAGTTTCGTATATTTCGTCCACTCCTATTATCCGGGACTCTGTACAGATACGATAGCCACTTGCCGCCACGGAAAGACACTTTTCAGTGCAGCTCTTAAATATGAGAATTTTTATGGTACCCAGTTTCATCCTGAGAAAAGCGGCGGCATAGGAGAAAAGATACTTGAAAACTTTCTTGCATTATGATAGAGATAGTTCCTGCAATTGATATAATGGGCGGGCGTTGCGTCCGTCTGACCAAGGGTGACTATACTTCGACTAAGGTGTATGATGCCTCCCCGCTCGATATGTCCCTGCAGTATGCCGACAGTGGAGTGCGGCGCATTCATATGGTCGATTTGGATGGTGCTTCCGAGGCCCGTCCGATTAATCTCCATACTCTCGAGCAGATAGCTGTCAGGTCAGGTCTTGAAATAGAGTGGGGTGGAGGTATCGCTGATGCGGATGCCTTGAAGTCAGCGTTTGATGCCGGTGCCACTCAGACCATCGTAGGCAGTGTGGCCGCCTTGAAACCGGAACTGTTCCGTGCGTGGCTGCTGGGGTTCGGTGCCGAAAAGATATTGCTCGGTTCCGATGTCAGGAACGAAACCGTTGCCGTGAAGGGGTGGAGAGAGTGTGCGGCTTTGACTGTTTCGGAACAGATTAACCTCTTTCTGCCCAATGGTTTGAAATACGTGATTTGCACCGACATCTCCCGCGACGGGATGTTGCAGGGACCGTCTTTTGAATTGTATCGCAGACTGCAGGAAGAGTTTCCGCAGGTGGTGTTCACCGCAAGCGGTGGTATAAGTTCAATGGATGATATAGTCCGCCTTGATGAACTGGGTATGCCGAAGGTTATAGTCGGCAAGGCGATTTATGAGGGGCGGATAAGTTTGGAGGATATCAGGAAATGGTCGCTAAACGGGTAATTCCCTGTCTTGACGTTAAGAACGGACAGGTCGTCAAGGGTATAAATTTCGAAGGTCTCAAGGAGGTCGGAGATG
>JAGHUZ010000039.1 GCA_018064575.1 Candidatus Minthomonas equi | reverse complement strand
GTTATGTACAGGGGTGGGAATAATGTCGTGTTCTTCGTTATATGCCTGCTGAATGCTTCTTCGCCTGTTGGTCTCGTCGATGGTGCGCTTCATAGAACCGGTGACGCTGTCTGCGTACATAATTACAAGTCCGTTAATGTTTCGTGCAGCCCTGCCGGCGGTCTGGGTAAGAGCTCTGTCACTTCGCAGAAATCCCTCTTTGTCTGCATCGAGTATGGCTACCAGTGAAACGGAAGGGAGATCCAATCCTTCGCGAAGAAGATTGACACCGACCAGAACATCGAATCTTCCTGCCTTGAAATCCTCAATGATTTCGATTCTTTCCATTGTGTCCACATCGGAGTGGATATAGCGGCATCGAATTTCTCTTTTGGTCAGAAATTTCTCCAATTCTTCCGCCATTCTTTTGGTCAGGGTGGTGACAAGAATCTGCTGGTCGTGTCCTGCACGAATGTCGATTTCCTCCATCAGGTCATCAATCTGATTCTTGGTCGGTCGGACTTCTATGGGCGGATCCAGAAGTCCGGTGGGACGCACGACCTGTTCCACTATGACTCCTTCCGATTTTTCCAGTTCATAATCTCCCGGAGTGGCGCTTACGAAAACCTTCTGATGCAGGATATTTTCGAATTCGTCAAATTTCAAAGGTCTGTTGTCCGCTGCTGCCGGAAGGCGGAATCCGTATTCAATCAGTGTCTCTTTTCTGGAACGGTCACCGCCGTACATAGCCCTGACTTGAGGAATCGTGACGTGACTTTCGTCGATAAAGGTTATGAAGTCATCTGGAAAATAATCTATCAGGCAGAACGGTCTCTGTCCGGGGTCACGTCCGTCGAAATAGCGTGAATAATTCTCTATTCCCGGACAATATCCCATCTCCTTAATCATCTCCATATCATATTCTACCCTCTTTTTCAATCTGTTGGCTTCGTGGTACTTTTCGATGGAACAGAATCGTTCATATTGGTCGGTTAAGTCATCCTGTATCCGGTATATCGCCGACTTGGTCCGTTCCTTGGTGGTGACGAAAACATTGGCGGGGTAGATGGAAATTTCGTTCACTTCATCGCAGGTAGCTCCCGTCAGAGGGTCGATGAGTTCGATACTTTCAATTTCATTCCCGAAGAATACTACCCTGCATCCGCTGTCCACGTAAGCCAGATAGATATCTACGCTGTCACCCTTGACACGGAAGCTTCCTCTCTTGAATTCCGCTTCATTTCGGGTGTAGAGAGCATCGACCAGCGAGTAAAGGAGTTTCGTGACCGCTATCTTTTGTCCACGCTGCAGGTGGATGGTGCTGTCGTGAAAGTCAGCAGGATTCCCGATGCCGTAAAGACAGGATACACTGGAAATCACTATGACGTCGCGGCGTCCCGATAGAAGTGCAGATGTCGCGCTGAGCCGAAGTTTTTCTATCTCGTCGTTGATGCTCAGGTCTTTTTCTATGTAAGTGTCGGTGGTGGGAAGGTACGCCTCCGGCTGATAATAGTCATAATACGAAACGAAATATTCGACGGCGTTGTCGGGGAAGAATGATTTGAATTCTCCATAGAGCTGGGCTGCAAGTGTCTTGTTGTGGCTCAGAATCAGAATAGGCCGCTGCATCTTCTCGATTACGTTGGCCATCGTGAATGTCTTTCCTGAACCTGTGACTCCGAGAAGTGTCACGGCATCGATACCGTCTTCAAGATTTCTGCAAATTCCCTCTATGGCTTTTGGTTGGTCACCGGTAGGACGGTAGGTCGATTGAAGTTTGAAGGGCATACTATCAGAAATGACAGATGGTGTGGTAGAGGAGCATCATTCTGCGATACATCATATCGAAATCTATGATATCCACATCATCCGTGGTCTTGTAGGTATGGTCATTGAATCCGCAGGTGACCAGCAGGGACGGAATGCCTGCATTGCGGAACACTATCTGGTCGGACGTTTTGTAAACGTAATCGGCGAATTTTTTGCTGTTGTAGAAGGTGTAGTCAATATCCATATTCAAGCCCGATACGGCGTTGGCCATATCGATTACCCCTCTTGCGTCCGGAGGAAGGGACTCTTTGCCCAGAATTATGACGTATGGTCTGCCGTTTTTATGAACAGGCTCCAGACTTGAACCCATCTGGTCGAGATTAATATCACACAATATATTCTGTTTCGGAATTTTCAGTTTTTTTACGAAATCCTTAGAGCCGCTCATATCTGCTTCTTTTCCGTCAAGAGCCACGAAAAGAATGTTATATCTGGAATTGAATCCGATATTCTTCATCGCAGAGAAAATTTTGGCAAGTCCGAGAAGTACTGTAACCCCGGACCCATTGTCATCAGCTCCGTTGAAAACGTACCCGTTTATGGCTCCCATATGGTCATAGTGGGCTGATACGATAATGTATTTGTCCGTTTTCCTGCGGGCTGGTACGATTCCTGCAATATTACGCCCCATATGCATATTCGGGAGACGGAACTGGCAGTAATAATCACCGCCGTTGTAGGGGAGAAGTTCGTATCTGGCGAATTCATCACGGATGAAATCGGCGATGAACCGGCAGTATTGAGTGCCTGCCGCCCTGCCTCTGGCATCGTCGGAAGCGATATAGGAGAGTATTTCCCGCTGCATTTGGGGAGTGACTACTGAATCTGCATTCTGGGCTGTCGCGGCAGTCTTCGGCAGAATGACCAAAGAAATAAACAGTAGAATGGATAGAGGGATACCCTTGTTCATTAATTGATTATATTTGCAAACGTTTTCGAGGTTACAAATGTACAAAAAAAATTAGAATTTGTTTTGAAATGAAGCGTAGTCTGTTATACCTATTGGTTTTCATTTCGTTACTGACAGCTTCAGAAAACGATGTCTCTGCCCAATATGACAGGAATATGTTCTTTTACCGGGGCAGGCAGATGTTGGAAGAGGGCCGGTATTCATTGGCCATAGATAATCTCAACGTGCTCATCCGTCTTGACCCGACTTGTTTTGAAGCATATTTCTTTCGGGGAATAGCCAAGTATAATCTGTCTGACTTCGTGGGAGCGGAACTTGATTTCGACCGGACTCTGGAAATTAACCCCCTTTATACTGCGGCCTACCATTATCGGGCCATTACTCTCAGCCGGAGCGGAAAGTATGACCAGGCCCTCAAGGACCTTGAGGAGGCGGTGGAACTCAGGCCTGGGTATAACGGTCTGTATTTCAGCAGGGGGGTGACCTATCTCCTGTCCCAGCAGTTTGAAAAAGCCATCAATGATTTCAATATTTTTATCGCCAGAGAGCCGAGGCAGGGGGATGCCTATCTGAACCGGGGCGCCTGTTATCTGTTCGTTGGTGATACTGTAAAGGCCCTTTCCGATTATGATAAGGCGATTACACTGAATTACTTCGAACCGGAGGGATATATCAGACGGGCACGTGTCCATTATCTCAGACACGACCTTTCTCTAGCTCTTGAGGATTTGGACAAGGCAGTTTCTCTGGATTCTACCAATACTTTCGCTTACTGAAACAGAGGACTGGGCCGCTATGATTCCAAAAATTTCAACGGGGCTCTCGAAGATTCGGATAAGGTGCTCGAACTCGAACCGACCAATTCACTGACTCTTTATAACAGGGCGCTCATAAGGGCTCAGGCCGGTGCGTACAATCAGGCGCTGGAAGATTTGGACCGGGTACTGGAAATCAATCCCAAGAACGTTCTTGCCTATTTCAACAGGGCTTCTGTATTTATAGAACTTGGCCGGTATTCCGATGCAGAGTACGATTATACGAAGGCGATAGAACTGTATCCGGATTTCGCCAAAGCTTATATGAACAGGTCTTTCGTGCGTCAGAAACTGGGGAAAATGACTCTGGCCAAGTCAGATTATAATGTGGCTGCTGCCAAAGTGAATGAATACCGTTCTTCACAGATGACCGGTTCCGCTGATTTCGCCGATACCACCAAAAAATACAATTCACTTCTTTCTCTTGACGCCGATTTTGCCAAGAAGGACTTCAATGATGAGGAACTGCTCCAAAACCGGAACGTGGAAATCAAGCTCAAACCCCTGTATCGGTTCTGCGTGTCGGAAAAGAAGGATTTCAATCCAATGCTGCTCGGGCGGAAATTCGAGAACGCCGCGCTGGAGAGTTTCATGGCGGGCATTCCGATAGATGTCAAACTGGCCAGCAAGGAAATGACCTCATCCAGATATCTGAATCTTCCGTTGATGAACCGCGTGGACAAGGAACTTCTGGCTGAGAGAACGCCGCAGCTTCTTTTCGCCAAGGCGTTGCTTGAATCTGATGACAAACAGTTCAATTCAGCCTTGTCCTGTTATGATGAAGCGATATCGATGATGCCGGATGAGGTGTTCTTCCTTTTGAACAGAGGTGTCCTTCAAGCCGAAATGATAGATTTCATATCCAGTATGGAGTCGAATGTCCAGATTTTGACTCTGGACAATGAAGGGACTACTCGTGCCAGGGTTCAGGACAAGTCAGTGAGGATATATGATTACTCTTCGGCCATCAGGGATATGGAGAAAACTGTCGCACTGATGCCGGATTTCCCTTATGCATACTATAATCTTGGAAATCTGTACTGTCTTTCCAACGAGTTTCCTCTGGCCATCCGGAATTATTCCACGGCATTGAATATTTATCCGTGGATTCCCGAGGCTTATTATAACAGGGGACTTGCGCAGATATACCTTAAGGAAAAGGAAAAAGGATGCATAGACCTTTCGAAGGCCGGGGAACTTGGTGTGCAGGATGCCTACCGTGTAATCAAGAAATATTGTTCATCTGAAGAAAAATAGCGAATTATGTCAAGCAGAGCTGACACGAAAAACGAAACCCCTGAGTCGGTAAAGGAAATCAGAAATGCCGTCAGGGCTATAGATGAGCGTCGCAGGGATGCTTCACTCGAACCTAAGGAAAGGGAATTGTTGGAACTTTCCGCCGTGACTCTCCGTAAGGCTGAACGAGTGGCCTCTGCCGCTCTTGAAAAACAGATTACATCCGAAATGGCCGATGCTGTAAAGGATATTAAGAAACAGTCATCTCTGATTCGTGCCCGCGTTACTCGTATGGGCAAGGTTCCGAAGGCTCTTGACAGAATAGAATCGGTTATCGGAGGAATCGTCTCAGTATTGAAGGAAATCTCCAGATGGCCGTTATGCCTGACACTCATTCTCCTGCTTACTGCGTCCTGCTCTGTCCTGACCAAGTCGCAGATTAAGATGGCAGCGGATTTATCCCTTTCAGCGGACACGGCCACGGCCTGTCCGGTCGTGATATTCGAGCATCTTGAGAAAGTTCGCAGAGAGAGGGGCGTTTTATATTCTGCGTCTCTCTTATCACCACAGGCTCATTGGGATGAAGTTACCTCCTTCAGTAAGCAGTGTATTCAGAATGCCGGGCAGGTCAAGAAATCGGAAGTGTACGTAAAAGCGCTCAAATCCTATTCCAATGCGCTTGGCAGCCTTGCAAGCAGCACCAGATGGCAACAGTATGGAACGGAGACAAGGGGAATCGGCAGGAAAGTGGATTCCGTTTTCAGTTATGTTAACGAAATCGGATTGAATGGAATCGATGTCGGTTTTGCTAAAATTCCCGGAAGATATGTCGGATTATTGACCGAAGGTTTTGTCAGATGCCGTCAGGCCAAGTTGGTAAAAGCATTTGTAATGGACGGTGACACTGTCGTCGCGAGGTGTGTAAATGCCCTTGTGACCATTCTTAAGTCCGATGCTATGAAGAGTCTCATCGAGAATGAAAAGGAGGGCTTGAAAGATGATTACCGGGCCTATCTGGATGCCGCATCACTTACGGATGATTTTATGGAAATCAGTATGAAGGGGGATGCGGTCTATATGGAATGCGACCGCCTTCTCAATGATGCTTCCGCTATCAGGACCAGATGCATAACCGCACTCCAGTCCTATTCCAGGGCGCATACCAAAATGGTACAAAACTTCAGAAAACGTTCCAAGACTTCATCGGAAGAGCTTGCAAAGGATATTTATGATGATATCGCTACTCTGAATATGCTCTCTTCCCAGCTTTCGGAACTGATAAAAAAGCAAAAGTAGTCTATTTCCTGTGCCTGCCTCTCAGACGCGATGCAGACATTACGAGAGCTTCGTCCCTGGCTATATACCGCATAGCTATGAAGCAAAGAATGGCCGAGACTATGGGGAATACTGCCGTAAGAGTGAAGAAATGGTCTTCCGGACGGCCGAAAAATTTGGCAGCCAGATATATCTGGAAACCCAGCAGCAGAATGGAATTGATATTGCAGAGCCTTATCTGACGGATTCTGTTTCTGTAATTGAAAATTGTGACCATCGTCAGGGCGAAAGACATCAGAATCAGACTTATGGATGTGATGTCATTTACGTATCTTAGAGCAGTCTGTTCAAGTGTACCGTCTGCGAGGGTGCTTACCGGGGTTATTGACATATTGCAGAATGCCATAGAGAGTGTGAGACCTGCAGCGACCAGAAGAAAAAGGGTTTGTATGCGTTGAATCATAGTGTGTCTGTTTTTTCGGAGCAAAAATAGATGATTGA
>JAGHUZ010000081.1 GCA_018064575.1 Candidatus Minthomonas equi | reverse complement strand
ACGGCGTTTCAAAAGCAGCCATTGGGGCATTTCCTTCTAGGGATGAATCGAATTTCTCAAATCGAGAGTCCCCTCTCCATACTCAGAAACATATTCCTGCGTAATACGTATGTCAAGACGCAGCCCGAGCAGTTCCGCCAAAACATTTATTAAAGCCAGATTCAACTCGAAAAGGGAATTCATTCCGGAGCGCAGTACAGGAATAATGTCATCTGCATAATAAATATAGAAGGGTGAAGACATATAAGCCGTCTTCAAAGCCCTTTCCATCCGCTGTACCCAGGCTTCGGAATAATCTATCGGGATATCCTGAATAAGTCTGGAAGAGGAGTGAACCACGGGCACTTTAAGTGTTTCGACACCGGTGGACGTCAAAATCCGGCATCTCGTGCGGTAAGACTGCTTCTGATATGTCTCAAACCCTTCCAATAAGGTATAAGAAGAAAGCGCCGCAGCCCTGAACCACTCTATGGGTGGAAGGAACGCGGTGCTTAAAACTACTGTACCGTTCTTTACGGAATCAGTCTTCGGAAGAGTCTCCACTATACCTGATAATACCTCTCTTTGAATTTCTCACAAAATCCAGAATCAACTGTTTTTCAGGACAGGCAGGCACCTCTTTCTCAGCCAGGATGCAGGCATCGGTACGGTTCAGTCCGCTCTGATAAATTATCCTGTATATGTCTCTGATTCTTTCTATCTGATCATTTGAAAAGCCCCTGCGGCGCAGACCTACAATGTTTACGTTGACATAAGACAACGGTCTGTGACCTGCCAGGGCATATGGAGGTACATCCTTGGAAATGAGGGAGCCGCCGGAAAGCATAGCGTGAGCACCGATATGGGAGAACTGATGGGCTGCTGACGCACCTCCTATGATGGCCCAATCATCCACCTGTGTTTCGCCTGCCAGACCCACATAACTGACCAGAATCACGTGATTACCTATCAGGCAGTCGTGAGCTGTATGAGAATAGGACATCAATAAACAGTCATCACCTATTTTCGTCAGGGACTTCCCGCTCGCCGCTGTTCCACGATTGACAGTAGCACATTCACGGATGGTAGTCCTGTCCCCTATTTCCACCCAGGATTCCTCACCTCTGAATTTCAAATCCTGAGGAATGGCTCCCAGCACTGCCCCTGGAAAGATATTGCAATTTTTGCCGATTTTGACATAATCGAAAATGGTAACGTGGGGTCCTATTACGGTTCCTTCACCGATTTCGACATTTTCGGCGATATAACAGAAGGGTCCTATTTCTACTCCTGCCGCTATTTTGGCATTCGGATGGACTTGACTGTATGCTGTTGAATTCATATTGGTAATTTCTATTACTTGGTATGTGTCATAGCCGCTTTTATGAGACGCGCCATTTCAGTGTTCACCTTATGTCCTGACTTGTATGCGACGATTCTGCCCCTGATACGATATCCCACAAGGGAAAAATCCCCCAGCATATCAAGCATCTTATGGCG
>JAGHUZ010000031.1 GCA_018064575.1 Candidatus Minthomonas equi | reverse complement strand
GTAACCTTCCTGCATGGCGAGTGTATAAAGGAAAGGCTTGATGGTGGAACCGACCTGCCTCTTGCCCTGACCGGCATTGTCATATTTGAAATAGCGGTAGTTAGGCCCGCCTACGTATGCCTTGACGTACCCGGTCGAAGGTTCCATTGCTATGAAGGCGGCCCTGAGGAATGATTTATAATAACGGATGGAATCATTCGGACTCATAAGGGTGTCGATGTAACCTTTCCCGTTCCAGGAGAACACTCTCATCTGTACCTTTCTGTCGAAGTCTTCGAGTATTTCCTGTTCGCTGGCTCCTTCCTTTTTCAAACCACGGTAACGGTCACTCCATCTTCGGGCATTGGCCATCAAATCCGAGATGACGCTGACGGGAACATTTCTGGCGAAAGGACGGTGAGGCTTGTGCCTCATCTCATTGAAGAATACCGGCTGAAGATTCTGTCCGAGCTGTTCCCTGACAGCTTCCTCCGCATATCTCTGCATTTTTGAGTTGATGGTGACGAAAATCTTGAGACCATCTTTGTCGAGGTTATATTTGGAACCGTCAGGCTTGAAATTCTTGTTCAGCCAGCCGTAAAGGGGATCATCTTTCCAGGATTCCATATCAGCCAGATAATCCTCCTCATAATAATACTGCGACCTTTCCGGGTATTTGGCGTTCATCGTCCTTCTGAGCATATCGCGGAAATATGGTGCCGAGCCTGAATTATGGTCCCTGACATTATAGTCCAGGTCTATCGGCAGGGCTTTGAGGGAGTCGCATACCTCGTCCGTGATGAAATCATACTTGTTCATCTGGCTGAGAACGTGGTTCCTCCTTTCAAGAGAACGGTCGTAGTTGAGGACAGGGTTGTATCGGGTAGGCTTGTTGACCATCCCCACCAGAGTCGCCGCTTCCTGTATGTTCAGGTCGGAGGGCTCTTTGGAAAAGAATGTCTCCGAGGCTGATTTGATACCGAATGAATTTCTTCCGAACAGTATGGTGTTCAGATACATCGTTATGATTTCATTCTTGGTGTAGTTCCTCTCCAGTTTGAGAGCGGTAATCCATTCCTTGAATTTGGTGTTGATGAGTCTTATCTTGGCTGTCAGACCGGAGGCATCCGCCGTGTCACGGGGGAAGAGAGATTTGGCCAACTGCTGGGTCAGGGTGCTGCCGCCCCCGGAAGAGGCGTGGCGCATAGCGAGTGTTTTTACGCCGACACGCAGAAGGCTTCTGAAATCGATGCCGCTGTGTTCATAGAAACGTACATCTTCCGTGGCTACGGCTGCATTGATGACGTTCGGGGAGATTTCATCGTAAGAGATGAACATCCGGTTCTCTATATGATAGGTACAGAGAATTTCTCCATCTTCCGATATGAGTTCCGTAGCGGCATTGCTTTTCGGATCTTCCAGCTCTTCAAATGAAGGGATTCTGGCGAATAATCCTATACACAATAGATACAGTAACAGAACTGCTATAGGGGCGAAGACAATTATCCAAATCCATTTCCTGATGTGCCTGCCTGTGTACTCTTCCATTTCGGATAAAATATGTTGTTATTGATAAGTCATTGATTCCTAAACTGCGAAAGTAAGAATTTTTTGGATTTTTTATCAATTTCATACTTACTTTGCAATCCGAACAAGGTATTTATTGTGACATATTGAGGAATATTTATGGGAGAGCAAAGGAATCTGGTTATCGTCGAGTCGCCTCATAAGGCAGAGACCATCGGTAAATTTTTGGGAAAGGGGTATGTCGTGAAATCAAGCAGGGGACATATTCGTGATTTGTCGAAGAAACAACTCGGGATAGATGTTGGGAACGGTTTTATTCCGGAATATGTGGTTCCGGATACTCAGAAGAGGAATGTGGCGGCCCTTAAGGCGGAGGCATCGAAATCCGATATCGTGTATCTGGCGTCCGATGAAGACCGCGAAGGGGAAGCCATAGCCTGGCATCTGGCCCAGACTCTGAATCTGAACCCGGAGACCACCAGGCGTATAGGATTTCACGAAATAACGAAAAAGGCCATTGTCGAGGCGTTGGAGAATCCTAGGGAAGTGAATATGAATCTCGTGATGGCACAGCAGGCCCGTAGGGTTCTGGACCGTTTGGTCGGTTTTGAACTGTCACCTATTCTCTGGAGGAAGGTCAAACCTTCGCTTTCCGCCGGACGGGTTCAGTCCGCTGTCCTTAAACTGGTGGTGGATAAGGAGAGGGAAATAATGAATTTCAAATCCAAGGAATACTGGAAGGTTGACGCCATTTTCCGTCCGGATGGAAAAGACTCCTCTGTAAAGGTGGCTGCCTCGGTAAACGAACGTCTGGACAATGAAGAGGAAGCATTGAAACTGCTTCAGGAAACCTGTGGTGCAGACTTCCGGATAGCATCGGTAGAAAAGAAGAAGGTTTCCCGGACTCCGGCATCACCGTTCACTACTTCCCTGCTCCAGCAGGAGGCGGCCAGGAAATGCGGATTTTCCGTCAGTCAGACTATGTCCATCGCACAGAAACTGTATGAGGCGGGTCTTATTACCTATATGCGTACAGACTCCACGAACCTGTCCACTCTGGCTTTGGCCACAGCCAAGGAGTGCATCTTGAAATTGTATGGAGAAAAGTATCATAAGGCAAGGCAGTATAAGACCAAGTCCAAAGGCGCCCAGGAAGCGCACGAGGCCATTCGCCCTACATATCTGTCCAATGCTTCGATACAGGGGACGGCACAGGAGAAGAAACTGTATGAATTGATATGGAAAAGAACGATAGCCTCCCAGATGTCTGACGCCCGTCTGGAAAAGACAGATATCATTATTGATTCGCCTGCCGTGTCTCATAAATTCCACGCAGAGGGTTCTCAAGTGCTGTTCGACGGATTCCTGAAGGTTTATCTGGAGTCGGGGGATGATGATAAGGATGATGAAATATCAAATATCCTTCCCGTGATGAATGAAGGGATGGTGATGAAGACTGTCAGCATAAGCGCTTCGCAGAAGTTTACCGTTCATCCCCTCCGTTATACCCAGGCATCATTAGTGAAAAAAATGGAGGAACTTGGCATAGGTCGTCCTTCCACATATGCATCTACCATATCCACCCTTTTCCAGCGGGAATACATCGTCAAGGCAGATCGTCAGGGGGAGGAAAAGCAGCTTGCCGTGTACAAGATGGCGGGTGGAAAGATATCCAAGACCGTCAAGAAGGAAATGGTCGGTGCGGAAAAGGGAAAATTATGTCCGGAAAACATAGGAATTCTGGTTACGGATTTTCTGGGAGAACAGTTTCCGTCCATTCTTGATTCAGGTTTTACGGCGCGAGTCGAGGAAGATTTCGACGATGTGGCTGCGGGAAAGAAAGTGTGGAACAGTGTGATATCCGATTTTTACGGTCCGTTCCACAAGAGGGTAAATGAAACCATCGGGCAGTCTGCACCGAAGAGTGTGGAAAAGGTGCTTGGTACCGATCCTGTGACCGGAAAGACTGTTCTGGCGCGAATCGGTAAGTTCGGTCCTCTGGTTCAGATAGGTGAAAGTGATGACCCTCAGAAAAAGTTCGCCAGTCAGGGTAAAGGACAGCTGATAGAAACATTGACATTGGAGGAGGCTTTGAAGCTGTTTCAATTGCCGAGGACTCTCGGCGAAATAGAGGGAGAAACAGTAGTATGTTCCAAAGGACGTTTCGGCCCGTACATAAAATACAGGAACGCTTATATTTCGCTCCCGAAGGGTGCCGACCCGATGTCGTTTTCCCTGGACGCCGCCGCTGCTCTCATCCGGGCAAATGCCGAAAGGGAAAGCAGGAAGAATATCAAGGAGTTCCCCGAAAGGGATATTCAGGTACTTAACGGAAAGTTCGGCCCATATATCAAGTGTGGGGGAGAGAATTACAAGATTCCGAAGGGTACTGATGCCGCGTCACTTTCTCTGGAAGAGTGTTTGGAAATCATAGAACGGAAATCAGCTAAAAAATAGACATATATGGCGAGTCAGAAATATCAGATAGACCGCATAGACCAGAAAATCCTTTCCTTTCTGGTCAAGAATGCGAGAATGCCTTTTTTGGAAATAGCACGCTTGTGCGGTGTATCCGGTGCCGCTATCCATCAGCGTGTAAAAAAAATGGAGAGTCTGGGAATTATCACAGGTTCCCGCCTTTTGGTCAAGCCACAGGCTCTCGGACTGAATGTGTGCGCCTTTATAGGTGTTTCCCTGTCTCAGGCGAACAAGTATTCAGAGGTTACTGCTGCTATGAGGAAAATACCCGAAGTCGTGGAATGTCATTTCGTTACCGGGAAACACGCACTTCTCATCAAAATGTATTGCTGTGACCATAACCATCTGATGGACGTGCTGATAAGCACCATTCAGAACATTCCCGGCGTGGAGTCTACCGATACGATGATTTCACTTGACCAGGCTATTGAAAGACAGGTCTGGGTTCAGGATCTCCCTTCCAAAGAGGCATCTCGCGGCTGACAGGTCTTCGGGCGTAGTGATTTTGATATTGTATTTCTCGCCACTGCAGAAATAAAGGGGATAGCCTTTCGCTTCGACCACTGACGCATCGTCAGTGAATGATTCCGTATAATCGCTTTTGTAACTGTCCAGCAGTACGTCGCTCTGAAATACCTGTGGGGTTTGGATGGCTATGTATTTGGAACGGTCAGTTATTTTATATCCGTTCCCTTCATCGACACGAATCGAATCGGTAAGTCCTAAGGCGGGTATGACGGCCGGGTATTGTTCCGCCAGTTCATATAGCCTGATAATCTGTCGTTCAGTCACCAGTGGCCTGACACCGTCGTGTACTGCGGTAATGCTCCCGGGAGTGATATATTTCAGTGCAGTTTTGACGCTGTGGAAACGGGTGATTCCTCCGGGTGTCTCATAATGAGGAAAGAAGAAATCTTTTTTATGGCAATAGTTCATCCACCACTGGCTGTGGATGCGGTTCATAGCGATGATTACGTGAACTTCAAACGGCAGGGACAGGAAAAGGTCTACGGTTCTGCGGAGAATGGGTTCCCCGTTGAGATCCAGAAATTGTTTCGGAAGTTCGGCCCCCATTCTCAGTCCGCTGCCTCCTGCTGTGATGATGACGAAATGTGTCATTAAAAAATCTGCTATAATAAATTTTGGCAATCAAATTTAACAGTTTCTTAGAAATATTCAAGATTTTATCGTAATTTTGAAACTTTATTCCGTACAATGCGGAACGGACTGAAATCAAATGATATTTACAGAAAAAATGCAGGAAAAAAAAATCACACGTGCACTAATCTCCGTTTTTCATAAGGAACATATTTCGGAGATAGCGGAAAATTTGGTCAGATGCGGAGTGGAAATTCTTTCCACCGGAGGAACTTTCGATTACCTTGAAAAATGTGGAATTCCCGTCAAGTCGGTGGAATCCGTTACGGGATATCCTTCGATTTTCGGAGGGCGTGTCAAAACTCTTCATCCGAAAGTGTTCGGGGGGATTCTTTTCAGGAGAGAGAATGAAGATGACTGCAAGCAGAGCCGGCAGTATGAGGTTCCTGCCGTGGATTTGGTCATTGTAGATCTCTATCCGTTCGAAGAGACCGTGGCATCAGGTGCCTCACAGCAGGATATTATCGAAAAGATAGATATCGGCGGCATATCCCTGATAAGGGCCGCAGCCAAAAATTTCAACGATGTGATTATCGTTTCAGGGAAAAACGGTTATGAACCGCTGCTCAAACTTCTCGAAGAAAAGAAAGGGTATTCCTCACTTGAGGACCGCAGGGCATTCGCCGCCGAGGCTTTCCTGACAAGTTCGCATTATGATACGGCCATTTTCAACTGGTTTAACAGAGGTGGAGAGATTTCTTCATTCTCGGAGAGCATAATCGAAAATTCACATCTGCGCTATGGAGAAAATCCCCATCAGCAGGCCAGATACTTCGGAGCGGTTGATACACTTCCAAAACAGATTCACGGTAAAGAGATTTCTTATAATAACCTGCTCGATATCGAGGCGGCTCTTGAACTTATCGCGGACTTCGAGGAGACAGCCGTGGCCATTATCAAGCATAACAACGCGTGTGGCTGTGCTGTGCGTCCTTCTCTTACGGAGGCTTGGAAAGAGGCGTTGGCCGGTGATCCCGTTTCTGCTTTCGGAGGCATCATCGTCACGAATCGCGTGCTGGATGCCGTTACGGCGGAAGAGATGAACAAAATTTTCTTCGAAGTGGTTATCGCTCCCGGATATGAAGCTGCCGCTCTTGAAATTCTTGAATGCAAGAAGAATAGAATCATACTGGACAGCACTGGAGTGAAACTCTCGGAAAAGAAATTCCGTTCTTTGCTCTCGGGCGCTCTGGTGCAGGAAAGGGATACTGTCATTGAAAAAGCTGAAGACTTGAAGGTGGTTACAGTAAAGGCTCCGACTCAGAAGGAGATAAATGATATGCTTTTCGCCAATATTCTGGTAAAGCATTCAAAATCCAACACGATAGTGCTTGCCAAGGATATGCGTCTGCTCGCGTCCGGAGTCGGACAGACTTCGCGTGTCGATTCTTTGAAGCAGGCCATCGGAAAAGCCCGTTCATTCGGATTCTCGTGTGAAGGAGCCGTAATGTCTTCCGATGCATTCTTCCCTTTCCCGGACTGTGTTCAGATAGCTCACGAAGCCGGAATCAGTGCAGTTATCCATCCTGGCGGTTCTATCCGCGATGCTGAAAGCGTAGATTACTGCAACGCCAATGATATGGCTATGGTGATGACAGGAATCCGACATTTTAAACATTAGAAAAATCAAGTAATTATGGCATTTTCATTCTTGACGCAGGAATTGGCCATCGATTTGGGAACAGCCAATACGGTGATTCTCGTTGATGACAAAATCGTGGTGGACGAACCTTCCATCGTAGCATTTGACATAAACTCCAAAAAACCGATTGCGTTCGGTCAGAACGCGAAACTGATGCACGATCGTACGAATCCCAACATCCGTACGATCAGACCACTCAGGGACGGAGTTATCGCCGACTTCAATGCTGCCGAGCAGATGATTCGCGGGTTTGTGAAAATGATTAACAAGAAGCACACCCTTTTCACACCCAACATCAAGATGGTGGTCAGCATACCGAAAGGGAGCACGGAGGTGGAAATCCGTGCGGTTAGAGACTCTTCCGAGCATGCAGGCGGTAAGGAAATATATATGATTTATGAGCCGATGGCCGCTGCTATGGGTATCGGAATGAATGTGGAGGCGCCTACCGGCAATATGATAGTCGATATCGGAGGCGGTACCACGGAGATAGCGGTAATTTCATTGGGCGGCATCGTGGTGAATCAGTCCATTCGTGTGGCTGGCGATGTGTTTACTTCTGAAATCCAGCAATATATGAGGCAGCAGCACAATATTAAAGTGGGTGAAATCACTTCCGAACAGATTAAAATCAAAGTGGGTGCCGCTATTGCTGAACTTGATGAAATCCCTGAACCATATATTGTCAAGGGACCCAATATGATGACTGCCCATCCTGTGGAGATAGCGGTTTCCAGTGGAGAAATAGCCCATTGTCTGAACAAGTCCATCGAGAAAATCGAAATCGCCATTCTGCAGGTGCTTGAGATGACTCCTCCCGAACTGTATCAGGATATAGTCGAAAAGGGAATTTACCTCTCCGGTGGCGGTGCGATGCTCCGTGGCCTCGGCAAGAGGTTGTCAGAAGCGATGAATATCCAGTTCCACATAGCTGAGGATCCCCTTAGGGCGGTGGCTCGTGGAACCAGTATGGCACTGCGCAATACGGAAAGATATCCTTTCCTGATCAGATAACGGTTCAAGGCAGTGCGTAGTTCTCGCGGACATCTTCTGTTAGTGGTTTTGGTCTTCATTATTCTGGAGACCATTTCCGTTTATGCCGTGTATGAAAAAAGCATAGTTCAGAAAAGCAGGATGACGTACATGGCCGACTCTTTCTCTTCATTTGTTTCGGACAAGTGGACAGGAGTACTTGACTGGTTTTCCTTAAAGCAGACCAATTCAGTTTTGGCGCAGGAAAATGCTTACCTGATGCAGGA
>JAGHUZ010000188.1 GCA_018064575.1 Candidatus Minthomonas equi | reverse complement strand
ATGTAAGATGTCCTGACATTTCTATCCGAGGATGATGACAGTCATTCCGACTGCCGCGCAGTAGAGCGCGAACCATCTCAACTGCGCTTTGCGTACGATGTTAATCATCCATCTGCAAGCGCAATATCCTGAAATGAACGCAGCCGCTGCCCCGCAGAAAAGTGCGGTCGCTGAAATGCCGGAACTGGCAGCTGAAAATTCACCGCCTATCAGTTCCAGAAAAGCTTCTCCGAGGATGGGGACCAGCACCATAAGGAAAGAGAATTGCGCTACTGCGCTTTTTCTTACTCCGCACATTAGCCCTGTGGCAATGGTGGTTCCTGAACGTGAAAGTCCCGGCAGAACTGCTATGGCCTGGGCTATCCCGATTACAAGAGCCTGAAGGTAGGATATGCCTTCATAACTTCCGACGTTTTCTGCATCCGTTTCCCCCTTGTGCGAAGAAAGCCTCTCGCCGAGGAGCAGGAGGATGGATGTAAGCAGAAGCATACATCCTACTGTCAGAATGCCGGAGCCGAAGATGCCTTCGATGAAGTCCTTGCAGAAAAAGCCGACGAACATTACGGGTATCATAGAGACGATGATGGCCAGAATGTAACGGGTTTCCGAGTTGTATTCGAATTTGAACAGCCCCTGAAGGAGTTTGAAAATCTCTTTTCTGAAGGCGACGATTGTACTCAGTACCGTGGCGGCGTGGACGGCCACCTCGAATGCAAGATTTTCGCTTTCTATGGAGAACAGAGCCTTTCCGATGGTCAGATGACCGCTGCTGCTTACCGGTAAAAACTCAGTGAGGCCTTGTATTAGTCCCAGCAATATGGCTTGAATGGTATCCATTTCTTATCTTTTATTCTTAGGTCTGTGCATTATCCCGAAAATTTCCGTTACGAATCCGATAAGGATAAGCAGCGGAGCGACAGTCAGTCTTCTGGCGCTGAAAATATCATAACTGAATTCTTCCGGATTTTCGGAGCCTCCTCCCGTCATCAGAACGTATCCCAGAATCATTATGACGAGTCCTGCCAGAATGATGAAAACGTTTTTTTCAGATATGGAAAATTTGTCCATAGTTTTAGAATCTGTTTTGAAATAATTAATCTTTTTGGCGTCTTTGCACTTTCAGTTTCTTATTATTTTTTGAATCAAAAATAAAGTTCGTCTGTGGTTAGTGAAATCAGTTTCCTGACTGTGTTGGACGTGGCCAGCATACAGATTATAATGCCTATGCCTGTCACGGAAGCCATTACATAGAGCATCGCTTCCAAGTCGAAGAGGGTATATAACTGATAGAATTCCTGTTTTATAGCGTAAATGACACCCAGTAGGGCCAGAACTGCTATTAACCCGGAAAAAAGCCCCTGGAAGAAGGCTTTCCCCACGAAAGGCCCTGTTATGAATGCCTTTGTCGCACCGACCAGACGCATAGTGCGGATGGTGAAACGTTTCGAATAGACGTTGAGTCTGACGGTATTACTGATGAGAACTGTGGAAATGAAGAGCAGCAGGGTGATGAAAATTCCCAGGATTACCCCTATCTTCTGGATATTGGCATTCAACATATCTATCAGGGATTCTTGATAAACGACCTCCTTCACTGATGAAATCTCTTCTATGCGGTGCTTGACGATACTCAAACTGTCTTGATGGATGAAAGGAGCCAGAAGGGTTATGTCGATACTGATGGGAATCGGACTCGAGTTGAAGACGTCCATAAAATCTTCACCCAAAATCTTTTTCATTTCGAGAATTCCTTCTTCCCGGGAAATTATATCCACCCCCTTAACGAAACGGAGCCGTGATATTTCATCTGCGGTGGCAGCGGCCTCGGTATCGTCTGCCTCGATATTCAGCATAGCGGACAGTCTGAGGTTCTCGCGGAAATAGTCGGCCACGGTATGTGCGTTGGCCATAAGAATACCGGCGATACCGGTCAGAAACAACACAAGCGATATACTGACAACCGATGAAATGTATGATCTGACGATTCGTCCTTTTAAGATATTATTCTCTCTACTGCTCATTATCGTGTTTCCTCCAAAAACGGTCGAAGGTATGTAAAACGGTGTTATAAAAAAATTATTTATTATCTTTGTGGAAATTTATTAGGAATATGGCGGTAAGAGAACCCAAACGAGTATTGTTTGTGGATTCTGAGATTCTCCCTTACCTTCCTGAAACGAAGATATCGATGATAGGAAGATATCTTCCTCAGTTTACTCAGGAGGGAGGAAAGGAATTCCGTTCGTTTATGCCGAGATATGGATGTATTAATGAGAGGAGAAATCAGCTTCATGAGGTAATCAGATTATCTGGTATGAATATAGTAATCGACGATATCGACAGACCTTTGATTATTAAGGTGTCATCGATACCGTCAGCCAGAATGCAGGTTTATTTCATCGATAATGAGGACTATTTCAAAAGGAAACAAGTCTTTTTCGATACGGATGGCGTTTTTATGGCGGACAATGTCGAACGTGCGGCATTTTTCGCTCGCGGAGTCCTCGAAACAGTGAAGAAACTCAGGTGGAAACCGGACGTGATTCACTGTAACGGATGGATATCCCACATTATTCCTCTGTATTTGAAGAAAGTGTATAAAAATGACCCGCTTTTCTCTTCTAGTAAAGTGGTGGTGTCATTATATGATGATGACTGCCTTCAGGAACATTTCTCTTCCGATATGAAGTCAAAGGTGATGATGACAGGCATCAGAAGTCGTGATATCGAACATATCTGCGTAGATGAACCGCTTGGCATAAATCTTGCCAAGCTTGCCGTTCAGTATTCCGACGGTGTCATTATGGGGTCAGCTGAAATCGAAGAATCGCTTTCCGGGTATGTCGCAAAACTTGGACTTCCGGTACTTCCCTATGTAGCTGTCGATACAGGGACTAATGTCTATGCAAAGAAGTACAATGGCTTTTATGATCAGATTCTTCAAAAAGGGTCGGATGCCAAAAAGAGTGCCAGGAAGGATGTCAGGAAGGATGTCAAGTAAATCGGCTCTTTTCGCAGCCGGCTTTCTCGCAGTGATGACCGTGGCATCCTGCGTTATCAATGACAAAACGCTCGGTCAGCAGTTCGTGTCAGATGATTATT
This sequence comes from Candidatus Minthomonas equi, assembly GCA_018064575.1. Classification (GTDB taxonomy): domain Bacteria; phylum Bacteroidota; class Bacteroidia; order Bacteroidales; family UBA932; genus Minthomonas; species Minthomonas equi. Next base: position 4,685 of record JAGHUZ010000188.1, on the reverse strand, counting down.
TGGTGAGCATTGATTCCACATCGTTCCTGATGCCGTTCCGTCAGAGTGTTCACGATACCATTCAGGCTATTTCATATTCGAATATGATGGTCGGATGTATGACGGATAATGTTTACGGAACAACGGCGGTGGATGCTGCTACGTTGGTAGTTCCGATTCCCGACACCTGCTATCTCGGTATAAATCCTAAACTTCTCAATGTCTATCTTGACTTGACCGTAGATTCCACACTGGTCTATAAGGAAGGCGATGATGCGATTCCTCAAAATATCTATGTGTATGAAATCGTAAAAGACTTTGCCAGTGATTCAAGTAAAGTATACAATAATTCCCTTTCCGCGGAGTTTCTGAGTGAAAAACCTATCAGTTATGGCGCATCGATGCTTTTCGGGAAGGGAAAAGTGAGAATAGAATTATCCGGCGAATACGGGGAGAAACTGTTGGCTACATCTCCATCTGAATTTGAAAATGTCTCCAGTTTTCTCGACAGAATACACGGACTCTATTTTAAGACAGACAGACCTGCCGGTAATCAAGATGGTGGGAGACTGAATATTATGGGCCTCTCTACATCTGTCATCAACGTGCAATTCCTGATGACAGACCCTGCACAGGGACTTGTGGACAAGGATACAACTATTTCTTTCCTATGTGGATACGGTATAGCATTGAATCAGTTTTCAGCAGGTTCCAGGCATTTGGAGACAGCGACGCCCGGAGAGAAATTATATATGGACGGATTATCCGGAGTAAAACCTGTAATACCGGGACTTGACTTGAAAGATATCCTAGACAGGTGGATTTCCAGTGTATGTGAGACTGCAGAATGTGAAAGAGAGTCCATTCTGATTTCCCAGGCGAGATTGATACTGCCATACAGTATGCCGGAAAATTTTGAATTGTTCGAAAAGGAGCATCCTTTGAAGATATATCCGTTTACGACCAATGTCGGGGCCGCAGACTCTACAGTCAGGATGAAGCCTTTGGATGACATCACCCATTCATCCGGCGGCGGTATGGACAGAAGCCATCAGTATTATTACTGTGACATATCGTCAAAGATTCAAGAACTCATTACCAAGGACAGAGGTGATGTTACCGATGAGGATGATTTGTGGATGTGTCCTGTTTCCGTTTTGGAGAATGAGCAGACCGGAATAATGACATACGATATCGATGTTAACGGTTATCCCCGGGTTATTCTTGAGGGACCTCAATCTCTGAGACCACCGAGACTTGAATTGGTTTACGGAATCCTAAAACAGTGGTAGTCATATATGCTGATAGTAATCGAAGGTTTGGATGGCAGCGGTAAATCCACTCAGGTCAGAAAAGTTCGCGAATATCTGTCTGAAAAAGTGGACGGAACACTCAGGTATGTCCATTTTCCGCGTTATGAAGCTCCGTTGTATGGTGATTTGATATCCCGTTTTCTTCGTGGTGACTTCGGCTCCATAGAACAGGTTCATCCGATGCTGGTGGCATTGTTGTTCGCCCAGGACAGGCACGATGCCTCGGAGCAGATATGTAATTGGCTCAAAGCCGGTGATACCGTACTTCTGGACCGCTACGTTTATTCGAATATTGCATATCAATGTGCCAAACTCGATGACTCCGCTCGTGCTGAAGAATTGCGGGAATGGATTTTTCATACTGAGTACACTGTTTTCGGTGTTCCGAAACCGGATTTGAACGTTTTTCTGGATGTTCCCATATCATTCGTGGATGAAAAATTGAAGGAAAACAGGGATGGAGATGACCGGGACTATCTTCAAGGCAAAGCAGACATTCACGAAGCCGACATTGAATTCCAGAAGAAGGTCAGAAACATTTATCTCAGGCAGACCGAACTGGATTCTGAATTCATAAGGGTAGATTGCAGTGACTGTCACGGTAATATGCTTGCTCCGGAACTGATTTTCGACAAGTTGAAAGAAGTCTTGGAATAGGGCGGGATTATGAATGGACTTTCAAGAATCCTGCTTTCGGTCCTGAGACTGGTATTCGGCGTGACCTTTATAGTTTCTGGTGTTTTGAAACTGATAGATCCAGTCGGAACGGGACTTGTGATTTCTGAATATTTCACTGCGTTTTCCCTGACTTTTCTCAAGCCGTCGGCCGCTTTTTTCGGCGTTCTGCTTTCCATATTGGAACTGATTGTGGGAATGGCTGTTCTGATACGGATAAGAATTGTCTTTTTTTCGCTGGTCGCCCTGTGTCTCACCTGTATTTTTACCATTGTCACTTTTATACTGTTCAAGTTCAATCCGATTCAGGACTGCGGGTGTTTCGGTGAGGCCATTCATCTGACCAATGCCCAGACTTTTGTGAAAAACCTCATTCTTCTGACCTGTATCGTTCCCATATTCACTGTCAGAAAATGTTTTTCAGAAATGGCCGATTCGTGGAAGGAATGGATTTATCTCTCCCTTCACGTTCTTCTGGCTCTGGTTCTGGTCATATATGTTCTCAAAAACGGACCGGTGGCTGAGTTCGGCGATTTTCGCGTGGGAACGTACATCCCTGAAAAGATGGAGTCTGCCTGGACTGGAGAATCTTCCGATATTTATGTATATGAGAAAGATGGGGAAACTTGTGAATTTCTCCTTTCCGGAATTCCCGATTCGACCTGGACTTTCGTGGAGATGATTCCCGCTGCTGCGCGTGAGGAGCAGTCACCTGTCTTTGATTTTGCTGTTTCCGACCTGTTCGGAGAATATGTGACTGACACTTTGCTGCATCATACGGGACCGGTGGTCCTGTTTTCCGTATATGCTCCGCAGGCTTTGGAACAGGATGATTGGGATGCCATTGTGCAGGAGGCGGCATCACTTGAAAAGGAAGGAATCTTGAGTCGAGTCCTTGTAACCCACGGCGGAGAATGTCCGGATTCTCTTGCTCATCTGTTCGGAGTGTCGGATTACAAAACTCTGATATCACTTTCAAGAATTAATGGTGGAGTGGTAATGCTCCATTCCGGCTCAGTGATGAAAAAAGGGAGTCACGTAGAATTGGATTCGGAGGAAGTCAAGTCTATTATCGCTCGTGATGCTGATGAAACGATAAATTCGGTGTGTGTGAGGGAGCAGATTTTCATTGAAACGATGTTCCTGTTTCTTCTGCTCAGTATGATTCTGTTCCGCTTTTCTTTCAAATTTTCGTCCCGGCACAGGACAGATTCGGAAAATATATGAGAAATCGTTTTCATCCGGCTTTCATTATATTGAATCTGTCAGTGCTGATACTTTTCGTGCTCTGTCTTTTGCTGGGTTCAGTTCGGATACCTATGGATGCCGTCCTGCAGATTCTTTTGGGCCGGGGGGAAGATTATCCCCTATGGAATGCGATAATCATTTCATCCCGTCTTCCACAAGCCATTACGGCAATTATTGCGGGTGGGGCATTGGCTGTGAGCGGATTGATGCTTCAGACACTGTTTCGTAATCCCTTGGCCGGTCCATCCATCCTCGGGGTGAGTGACGGTGCCAATCTGGGGGTGGCGCTGGTAATGCTATGCAGTGGAGGCACTGCCGGCATCGGAGTGACTTCGACTGGGTTTCTGTCCATAATCCTTGCGGCTTTCATAGGCGCCGGTGCGGTTATGGCCATAATAGTATTTTTCTCGAATATAGTAAATAACAGTGTGATGCTGTTGATAATCGGAATAATGACCGCTTATCTCGCATCTTCGGTAATCAGCATACTGAACTGGGTCGCCGCTCCCGACCAGGTGAATCAGTTCGTGATGTGGGGGATGGGTGACTTTTCTTCGGTATCGATGGAAAAACTCCCGTGGATGGCTGGCGCAGCCATACTTGGCATATCGCTTTCCTTTCTTCTTACCAAGCAGTTGAACGCTCTCCTGCTGGGTGATTCCTATGCTGCCAATCTCGGAGTCAATATCCGCAGAACGAGGACACTGATATTTCTTAGCGCGGGAGTGCAGACCGCCGCCGTCACCGCCTTCTGCGGACCTGTATCTTTTATAGGTCTGGCTGTTCCTCATATCGCAAGGCTGCTGCTTGGCTCGTCCAATCACCGCTATCTTCTGCCGGCCTCAGTTCTATGCGGTGCAGTGATGGCACTGCTGTGCAATCTTCTCACTTCCATCCCTCTGGGGGGAGGAATACTTCCTTTGAATGCGATAACCCCCATTATAGGGGCCCCCGTCATTATATATGTCATTCTCAACAGAAGAAACATTCATTATTTCTAAGAGTTATATGTCCTCAAACGAATTGGTAACAAGGGATTTATCCATAGGATACAGGCTGCGCAGGGGGAAAGTGAAGACTGTGCGGACAGGTCTGAACCTATGTCTGCATCCGGGACAGCTGACCTGTCTTCTGGGACTGAACGGTGCCGGCAAATCCACTCTGCTGAGGACTATGTGCCGCTTCCAGGATCCGCTGTCAGGCTCTGTTTCGCTTGGTAATAGGAATTTGAATTCCTTTTCCGCTTCCGAACTGTCATCCAAAGTGGCGGTGGTGCTCACAGAAAGGACGAGTGGTTCCGGACTTACTGTGCGCGAGGTGGTCTCGCTGGGCCGTTATCATTATACAGGTTATTTCGGCACTTTGGCCCAGAGTGATGAATGTGTCATAGACTCAGCGCTGGATGCTGTAGGAATGAAAGGATATGATAGCGAATATATGTCCGGCCTTTCCGATGGCGAGAGACAGAAG
>JAGHUZ010000105.1 GCA_018064575.1 Candidatus Minthomonas equi | reverse complement strand
GAGGGCCTGTCACAGCAGCCAGACCTGTCCCAAGATTCAGGACAGACACAGCGGCACCCTTGTCCTTCTCCACCAGTGAAGGAATAAGAGCGGAAAGAGGAACGTATCCTGCCAGCATTATGCACCATAGAATGCCACACAAAAGGATGAACCAGAACTCATTGCACAGCTGCGGAGAATAATAGAACAACAACACGGTAACAGCACATCCCACGCCGCCGAACCAGATAACGGTTCTGCCCCAGCCGAATCTGTCCCCCACGATACCGAAGATAAGGTTGAACACTATGTTGAAAATGAATATGCTGCCCCAAATGGAAGCCCACTGCACGTCAGTGATACCGTATTCAGCCATATAAAGAGGCATAAACACTATGAAAGCGAACTGGGAGGTGGAATTGATTATTTTCACTATCCCCCCAGTCAACACCTTGGGTTCGCGCGCCACAATGCCAAATCCTCGGAAAAGTTCCGAAATCCTGCTGCCTTGTTTTCCTTCATCACTATCTGCACTGAAAAGATTCGTACAGCCACTTTTGTTCAGCCACAGGGCAAACACGGCACCGATGGTGGCGAATACGGCCGCAGATGCAAGAGTAGCAGTAACTCCGATGCTGTTTTTGGCCAAAATGACGTAATAAGCTCCGAACACATTGAGGCCTCCGGTAAAGACAAACCAAAACCAGCCCTGCGCAGAACTCAGTTTTGACTTTTCCACCCTGTATGTTATCCACACTATAAAGGTATATGCGAACAAGGGATATCCGAATCCCTTGACAGAATAGGTGGTCAGCAGTATCAGATAGTCACCGCTGGACACTCCCCAGAACGCGAAAGACAATACTCCCGTCAAATACAGAAAATAACCGGTCAGCATCGTTCTCCTTATACCGTATGTCTGGGCGATTACCCCCGAAAGGCAGGATGACAGGGCCACGGTAAAGCCATAAACTGAATACAACGTGGCCGGATCCATACCTTGGGAATCCATATAAATGCTGAGCCAGGTCTGCTCGATACCTTCACCCGTCATAAAGACGAGTATGCCTGCGAAGCCCCATACAAGACTCCCTGGCAGTCCGAGAAATGAAAACCCGGTTTTAGACATAAGTATCAGAGTCTGTATTCCTGAGGCAGTGTAAGAATTTCACCGCGATGCATAGCCTCGTCACCCAAAAGTGAGAATGCGGAAGCATAATAGGCCTCCTCCAGTATTTTTTCCGGCTGGCGGCGGGTAATGACACTGCGACAGAATGCCTGCATTATCTCTACAGAGCCGTCTCCCTGCGCTTCAGGCATAATGGCAAGTCCCGTATCTGCTGATGCCGTCTCGGCATTCCAGCTGGTCCCTGCGAAAACTGCATTGGAAAACACACCTGCTTCGATGTCGGCTATCATCTGTTCGATACCGCTTTTTACGGGTGGCGTCTCTAAATAGATTCTGGAAGCAGGAAGGTCGATGGTGGCTTCCTTGCAAAGAATCTGTTCTCCCATCCCGAAATGCTTGTTGGATATTACCGATTCGAACGTCATATTCACGCCATTTGGAAAGGTATAAATGACGGCCACATTATCATACACTTCGCGTCCGTCCTTCCAATAAATGATGGAACCGGAGCCCGTCACCTTTTCAGGATACATATTCAATGCCCAGGAACCATTCTGTAATTGATGGCAAGCCAGTTCCGTCATCATTCCGTGAGAATACTCCCTATACAGTCTCCAGTTTATCTGACGTTCCAGTTCCGGAGACGGTACAGGTCTTCTCCAGTCGGCATTCCGGAGCCAGTAATTCCTGACATTCACCACCGGTCCATACTCCCCACTTCTGACTTTTTCCATCGCCAGAAGGTATTTGGGATCGAAAAGACGCTGCTGCCCTATAAAGAAAATCTGTCCTGAACGAACCCCTTTCTGATACATATCATAGCAGTCTGCTATGCTGTGAGCCATAGCTTTTTCACAGAATACATCCTTCCCGGCTTCGAAAGCGTCCAAAGTCACCCGATAATGAAGATGGAGGGGCGTAGTCACGATAACGGCGTCCACGGACTTATCCTCGAGAAGTTTGTGATAATCGTCATAAAGTTTCGCTCCGGGAACCATTTCCGCCGCCGCAGTCAGATTGACATCATAGATATCACAAAGTGCCACTATCTGACCTTCCGGGACGAAATTCAGAATATTGGTCATATGGTACTGTCCACGGGAACCGGTACCGATAATTCCCAAATGCACTTTTTCTGAAGTAATTCCCTGTTCCTTTCCTGTTTTGCAAGACTGCAGCCAGGGGAATGATGCCAAAACTGCGGAGGCCATTCCGAATTCACCAAGAGCCTCCAAAAATGAACGTCTACCTATTTTTTCAGACATAGTCAATATACTTTAACGGCCTCATATCCGCTGAAAGAGGCCAGGATTTTTTCATATTCGCTCTCCGGAGCGGCATATAATGCCGTAGAGAGAATTTCACATAGAAGTGCTGATTTGCCAGTCACCCCCAAGTCATAATTTTTAACTGCTGTTTTTCCGTCTATGGGATTCACTATATGACTCTTCCCCGACAATCCGTTTCCAGATATCGAAAGAGCGCTATCCCTAAGATGGATTACCATCTCAGGATTCCGCTGCGGAGAAATGCACCAATGTTCCCCGAAGGGATGAGTTCCCACCGCCGCCACGGAACTGTTTCCGAAATTCAGCAATGCTGAATTCTCTGCCGCTTCACTAAGCATCTGTCTCGCTTTTTCCAACGCATATCCCTTGGCATATCCGCCGAAATCCAGCATAACCTCCGGGGAATTCCGCACTACAGAATGATTCGAGGGAATACACTTGTATGCAGGGCGTTCTCCGAATGAGGAGAGCGCAGCAATATCAAAATATCCCTTCGTTTCCTTACGCATAGCCTCACACAATTCCAAAGCGAAATAAAGCGTCTCCCCCACTTTCATAGAGCCGACAGCCATATTTAACCCGGCCACGGGACTTTCCGGAAGATGGCGGCTGAACACCTCCTCTTCTTCCCTTATCATCTGCTCCACACCTCCAGCAATAGCTTCCGCTTTCTGCCTGTCGTGATGGACAAACAGGATTTCTATCAGGGTATGCATAGCCTCGAAGGCAACGAATGCTATCGGCGTCCCACTATTTTTCGTACTATACCTGAACAAAGCAGAAAAAGAAGTCTAAGCAGCCATTGAACTGCGTAAATAATGACAGCCAGAATAAGAACAAACCCTATCTGGGAAAACAGTTCCGTCCAGGGAGTGTCATATTTGATAATTGAGAAAAGGTTTACCAGTTCCGCAATTGCGAAACTGGCAAACAATATGTAAAGTTCCAGACGTACACGTCTGCCTGTAATAACGATATCTTTCATTAAAGTTCAGCCTTATAGAATTCTTCCCAACCTGCACGCGGAGTGGGCCCCCACAGAAGCTGATTGGCCACAGGGTCATTCGTTATCTGTTTTGTCTCACGGTCGAAGAGAATCTTATGACCGGTCCACTGCGCGATTACGCCAAGACAGAACACCTGACTCAGAGGTGCCGACACAGAGAATCTGGAATGAGCTTCCTCCTTGCCTGCGATGGCAAGCAGGAAGTTCTCGTAATGGTTCGAATGAGTTTCGGGGTATTCCGGGAGCTTGCCCTCCCACTTGTCAGCTTCGGGACCGGGGATCATCGACAGAGTACTGCCGTGAGAGCCGCCCTTAAGTATAAGACCGCTCTTCATATAGATTTCCTTACCGGGGTTCAGACTTACGGGCTGAATTTTTCCGCCGGCTACAGTAGGAATATTGGGGTCGATTTCAGAAACACCGTATCCTTCGGGAACGGGAGGAATGTTATCCAGACCGTCATACCAGTCGATATCCATCGCTGGCATGCCGTTTCTCTCGGGGAATCTGAACTTCAAAGTCGTGGACATAGGATAGAAGAACGGATTATGGTCTTTAAGGAGAACAGGAACCACTTCGTACGGGAGTCCAAGTTCCAGAAATTCGTGACAAGTGTCTATCAGATGTGCACCCCAGTCTCCCAAAGCACCCATACCAAGTTCATACCAGCAGCGCCACTGTCCACGATGATAGTCATCGTGATATTCACGTGGATGTGACTGCATAAGCCATACATCCCAGTCCATAGTTTCAGGCAGCGCTTGTCCTGCAGGATAAGAAGTAATCTTCGGGTTCCACTTGTGCCAACGGCGGGAACTGTTCATATGGGCGGTTACGGATGTAACATCCTTGATAATGCCGGCATCCTTCCATGCTTTGAACTGATAATAATTACCCTCGGAATGTCCCTGATTACCCATCTGGGTTACGACACCATATTTTTTTTCGGCAGCCATCAGCAGTTCGCATTCGGTAAAAGTACGGGCCAGCGGTTTCTCCACATAAACGTGGAAACCGTATCTCATGGCGGCAATACAAATGGCGAAGTGAGAAAAATCAGGAGTAGCGATGCAGACAGCTTCTATTTTATCCTTTAGTTCCTCGAACATAATGCGGAAATCCTTGTAACGGGGAACGTTCGGATATGCATCCATCACCTGCTTCGTATGCTCTGCACCCATATCCACATCACAAAGGCCGACTACGTTTATCATTCCGGTTGCCTCGAAGCACTCGAAATCCTCTCCTCCACGGAATCCGATGCCGACAAAAGCCATATTCACCTTACCGTCTGGAGACGATATTTTCTTGGGACCTGCATATTTCCCGGAGGGTTTATCACCGCATCCGGCCAGAATCGCGGGAGCCACTGCCACTGCGGCTGTCCCGGCAGCTGCAGTCTTCAGGAAACTTCTTCGTGAAAAATTCTTTTTCATAACACTGATATTTCTTTATTCCAATTCCTTAATCTTGATATTCTTGAACCAGACTTCATCGCCGTGGTCCTGCAGAAGGATATGACCTGTTTCGAAATTACCGAAATTCGGCCAGACTTTATACTTGCTGTATGCAACCAAAGCATTGAACATCTGATTATTCCTTTCATATTCGACCACCTTGACACCATTGAGCCAATGTTCCACGTGATTACCTTCCACCACTACGACAGCCCTGTTGAATTTTTCTATGTCAAAACCGGCATTCTCCTTCTGAGCCGGAATCAAGTCATACAGTGAAGACAGGGTACGGTTACCGTTTACACCGAGTTTGGCATCCGGATGAAGTTCATCATCCAGAATCTGGAATTCACATCCGATGGCAGAACCTTCTCCCTTGTTCAAATCCGTCTGAACGAAATACTTGATGCCGCTGTTGGCGCCTCGTGTAATTTTGAAATCCACAGACAGAATAAAATTCCGGTACTGTCTGACAGTAACAATATCCCCTCCATTACGTGATTCATAACCCCCACTCTTGAGAACTTTAAGCAGTCCATCTTCTATGACCCAGCCTTTTTCCGGGAAAGCATCGAGTTTCGCACCTCTCCACCCATCTGTGGTTTTACCATCCCACAAAAGTTTCCAGCCGCCGTCCTTTTCGCATTCGGAAAGCTGATTGTCAGGAGTGTCCTCACAAGCGCATTTATCACACTCTCCGGTGCAGCCTTTATCGCATTTGCCACAGGAAGCGGTACAGGATTCACATTCGGTACAGTCAGAACCACCGTTCTGATTTTTGGGCTGTGATCCGCAAGACCACAGAAAAGCGGACAGAACCGCGATAACAATAATTTTTTTCATCGAAATATTGGTTTGATTATTTGTTCATATGTGAAAGAATGAATTCCCATGCACCAGCCTTGTAATACCGATGTCCTTCCGGTCCGATATAAAGAGAACAATTGTCCGGAACTCCTGCCTTGGCATAAATTTTCTGAGCCACCTCTATCGCCTTCTGAGTACCATCGATGAGAAAAATGTCATCTTTCTTCCCATAGACTGCACAGAAAGGTCTCGGTGCTATCAGCCCCGCTATTTCGCCCATATCTCCAAGTGTCATTATTCCCGGAATATAATTG
>JAGHUZ010000090.1 GCA_018064575.1 Candidatus Minthomonas equi | reverse complement strand
TTGAAAATCCTTTCCTCGGATGGTGTAATCGATTTGAAACTTTCGCTCCTCGACAGTGTCCGCAATATCGGAAGACCGATGAAATTGTCTTCAAAAATTTCATTTTCAAGGGATGAAAACAATTCTTTGGGAACAAATATAGGTATAGACGGTGCCGAGTTTTATCTTGAAAATGAAAAATGGAAACTTGACCCGGCCAGGGTATTGTTGGGACATCACTATCTTTCCGTGAACGGATTCAGATTCCATAACGCCCGGGAGTCTTTAAATATCGGTGGAACCGTTTCCGAATTACCTGAGGATGAACTGACCGTCAGTCTCAACCGTCTTCATATTTCTCTGGTCAACGAATTTCTGACCGATGACATATCATTGGGCGGAACTCTTACCGGCATAATGAGAATCAAGGATTTTTACGGAAAATCCAATTTTGTGACGAATATCGTAGGAAGTGACATTTCATTTTATGACAATCCACTTGGAAATGTTATCCTCGGCAGTAAATGGGATTCATCTCTTGAACGAATCAATCTGCAGTTCCTCAGTCGGTATAAGAACAGGGAACCGTTGAACATTTTCGGCTATTACTGCCATCGGGACAGAGACCTGATGGTCAAGGCACGGCTTAATGAACTTTCCGTAGCATATGCGCGGCCATTCGTGAGTGACATTCTCAGGATAGATGGCGGGAGGCTTTCAGGCAATGTCGTCCTGAAGGGGAAGGACGGACGTTTTTCCATCGGCAGTGAAGATACGCGTTTCGTGGACTTCGCTTTTACACCATTATTGACGAATGTTCCATATATAGTGAACGGGGGAATGAAGTTCACGGAGGACAGAATCGATATCAATGACTTGAACATAAAAGACAGGAAGGGGCGGGAGGCGCTTCTGCAGGGATATATCAGCCATCATTTCCTGACTGATATGGAACTGAATCTGCGACTGTCTTTCAAGGATTTGGAGTGTATCGACATAGAGGAATCTTCCGGTGCTTCGGTTTACGGTACTGCCACAGGAAGCGGCTCCGTATCGGTAAGCGGACCTCTGGACAATATTCTGGTGGATGCGCGTGTGAGGACTGGAGAAGGAACTTCCCTCCATGTGCCCGTCAGCAATACCTATGCGGCTTCTTCCAATGAAATACTGGTTTTTCGTGATTATTCGGAAGTCAGGATAGACCCCTATGATTCCATAATGACAGCGGGAATGAAAACAGTTCAGGAAAAGGCCAAAGTGAGAATCAAGGCGGATGCC
>JAGHUZ010000015.1 GCA_018064575.1 Candidatus Minthomonas equi | reverse complement strand
TCAGATGGATATCAAGGTTGACGGGCTTCCTTACGAAATTCTCGAACAGGCATTAGCTCAGGCCAAGGCAGGCCGCGAACATATTATGGGAGAGATGATGAAGACCATCAGCGAACCGCGCGAAGACTTCAAACCCAACGTTCCCCGTCTGGTTCAGATTACCATCCCCGGTGAATTCATCGGAGCCGTTATCGGAACGGGAGGAAAAGTTATTCAGGAAATCCAGAAGACCACCAATACCACCATTACCATCACAGAGGTGGATAACAAGGGTGTCATCGATATCTTCGGTGAGAACAAAGAGTGTATGGATGCAGCTCTGGCGCGAATCAAAGCTATTACCACTGTTCCCGAAGTCGGTGAAACTTACCACGGTAAGGTAGTTTCTATCCTTGAATTCGGAGCATTTGTGGAAATTCTTCCCGGAAAGGAAGGTCTTCTTCACATTTCCGAACTGGATTACAAGAAGGTCGATAAGGTAGAGGATGTTCTTGCCGTAGGCGACGAATTGGATGTCAAACTTCTTGAAATCGATGAAAAATCAGGTAAGATGCGGCTTTCCCGCAGGGCATTGATGGAAAAACCCGAAGGATGGGTGGAACGTGAACGCAAACCCCGTTTCGAAGGTGGTGACCGCGGTCCCCGTCGTGACGGAGAACGCAGAGGCCCCCGCCGTGACGGAGACAGGAGAGGCCCGCGCCGCGATGGCGAACATCGTGAACATCGGGCTGAGCATCACGATGAACCTGCTCAGGAGTAAGCATCCGCATTTCGTGAAATAATTGAAGACTGCCGACATATTTTTATAATGTGCCGGCAGTCTTCTTTACAATTCGATGCCGTCAGAAGAATGGCATCCGCAGTAGAGATAGTGACCGGTCATTTCGGGGAAGGCCTTAAGGTATTCTTTTTCGACATTGGCCTTGATGGATTCTTCAAAGGCGGGGTCAATGAGTGCCATACAGCATCCCTTGAATCCTGCTCCGCTGAAACGTCCGCCGTAAACACCATCCTGCCGGATAATGATTTCATAGAGGGCTTTCAATTCGGGTGAGCCTGTTTCCCAATTGTATATGGACGATTTTCCGGATTCTGTCGATAGGCGGCCGTATGTTTCAATGTCTCCCCGTCTCCAGGCTTCGGCTCCCTTTTCCACCCTTTCGTATTCTGTGTAGAAATGTTCGGCCCTTTTCCTCCAGTTCTCGGGAAGACGTTCCTTATACTGTTCGAAAACTTCTCGCGGCACTTCCCTAAGGTAGGTGTCCTTGAATTTACCGTATTCCATTCCCGCGTATGCCTTGAGAGCGTATGCGGCACTGCGCACTTCATCTACGCGCATATTGAAGCCGCTTCCGGCCAGATTTCTCTCGAGACCTGAAAAGAATATTCCGATTTTCCAGGCTTTCATTTCTTCTGCCTGGGGAATCAGTTCATAGCTGTCATCCAAAGTGTCAAGATACAGCAGATGGTCCATCTTTGAATAGATTTCGCAGCTTTGGTCAAGTTTTCCGACGGATACGCCGACATATTCTTTTTCAGCATAGAGGGCTGTTTCGATGATTTCCGCTTGAGAGAGACGTATATCATTCACGCGGCAAAGCGCCGCAATGAAAACGATGGTGACTGCGGCCGAGGAAGATAGTCCTCCTATGGGCAGACTCCCTTCTATGACACCGCTGATTCCCGTATGGAGAGGGTATTTCATTCCAAGTGCCAGCGAAGCCCCTCTGAGGTAATCGGCCCAGTCGCCGCATCTGGTCTCTGGAACATCCTTTACGTGCCACTGGGCGCGTTTTTCGAACTGAAGGGAGGCCAGTTCGATGACGCCGTTCTGCTTGGCTTTGTAAACCAGATGAATCCCCTTGTTTATGGCGAATCCCGAGACCTTTCCGAACTGATGGTCGGAGTGGGCTCCAATGGGGCAGACGCGGTAGGGACAGAATGCTATGTAGTCCGGGTATTTTCTGTAAATCTGTTCGAATTTATCAATGCAAATCATATCGTTTTTCCGTTGAATATGGTTAGAATCTGTTCTCAAATGTTTCGCAGATTTTTCTGTAACTGTCAATGTTCCCGATATCGTAACGTTTTCCGGGCATTTCCATAGCATACACCGGCACTTGTGAGGAGAGCCAGGCAACGAATGAACCGGGGGCATCAGTTCCGCAGCCTGCGGCGATACCTTCTTTTACTTTCCTGATATCTTTCCGTGTATAATAGTAAAACGGAGGACAGCACCATTGGCTTTTGGGTGCGGCTGGTTTTTCTTCCATAGAAATTATCCTGTCATCATCATCTATTTCCACTACGCCGCACTTGGTGAGTCTCTCTTTCGATGGTTCGAAATATCTCATTATCGCCGATGCCTTTTTCTCACGGGCATATCTGATGAATGTTCCCAGACTGAAATCAAGCAGATTGTCTCCCGCTATTACCAGAATGTCGTCATCAGTCCCAAGGGCGTCGATGGCGAACTGGATGTCGCATACAGCCCCCAGTCTGGTCTCGTTCGAAGATGTTCCGTCATCGATGACTGTAACGTCTTCAGGAGCCCATTCTTTGAAAATGTGTGCGAATTTGTGGTTGGAGATGACGATGAATCCGTCCACTGCACCGCTCTTGCGTATGTCATCTATGAGCCAGTCCAAAATGGGTTTGCCCCCGACCTTAAGAAGCGGTTTCGGGAAATTCTCCGTAAGCGGGTAGAGTCTTGTGGCATAACCTGCCGCTAAAATGAAGCATTTCATCTTTAGTGATTAAATATGTGACAAAGGTAATACACTTTTCTTATTTTTGCGGTATGAATCGCTCAGAGTGCGCATATGAATTGTTCCGTTCGGGATATAACTGCTGTCAGTCCGTAGTGCTGGCATTCAGCGACTATATCGCTGCCAAAGGCGGTCCGGATGAGAGTACCTTGGCGATGATATGCTCCGGGTTTGGAGGAGGAATGGGAAGAATGAGGGAAGTGTGCGGAACAGTATCAGGAATGACGATTCTGGCAGGTTTCATAATTCCGGCGGTGGATGTGGATGACCGTGCAGCCAAAACAGCCAATTACGAGCTGGTCCGGCATTTTGCCGAACGCTTCAGGGAACTGAACGGTTCCATCGTATGCAGGGAACTTCTGGGATTGACACCACTGATGAAGGAGAGCGCCGCTCCGTCGCCCAGGACACCGGGGTATTATGAAAAGCGCCCTTGCGGAGAATTGTGCAGGATAGCAGCGTCCATAGTGGAACAATATTTGAATGAAAATAAAGAAAATAAATAAGAATAACAAAGGCATGAAACTTAACTTTTTATCAGGATTTGCAGCGACAGCTTTCACAGTTGTTCTGTTTCTTTGTCTTTCGTCTTACGGTTCATCCGATGGCGGACAAAAAACCGGAAGTGCTGCCACTCACGTCAAGGTCGCTACCGCTGCCTTGAAAAGCAATAGAATTACGATATCCTACCCCGGCAAAGTGATTCCGCGGGAAGATGTAAACGTGTCATTCAGAATAGCGGGTCCCATTTCCAGGATTAAAGTGAAACAGGGACAGCAGGTGAGGAAAGGTGAGGTTCTGGCCGAGATGGATGACAGAGATTACAAAATCCAATTTTCTGCGACTGAAGCAGAATATCTTCAGGTAAAGGCAGAGGCCGAGAGAGTCATTACCCTTTCAGACAGGAACAGTGTTTCCAAAAACGACAGGGACAAGGCAGTGTATGGTCTTCAGCAGATAACGGCCAAATACAACGCTCACAAGAATGCATTGGAGGATACCAAGCTCAGGGCACCGTTCGACGGATATGTGCAAAAGGTGAATTTCAGTGCAGGGGAGCCCGTTTCCGCCGGGCTTCCAGTCATTTCAATGATAAGCGGTTCGGCTCCCGAGGTGGAAATCAATATCCCTTCGGAGGATTTTATCAAGAGGAGTATGTTCTGTGATTTTTACTGTATGCTTAAGGTATATCCGGATAAAACTTTTCCGATTCGTCTTGTGAATATCACGAAAAAAGCCAATCTGAACCAGCTCTTTACAGCCAGATTCGCCTTTGAATCCGACTTGTCCGGCAGTGATGTCCCCTATGCCGGAATGTCCGCTATGGTTTATATCCGTTATGACTATGGTACTGAAAATCTTGTGAGTATCCCTATCGGAGCGTTATTCGAGGAGGATGGCAAGAATATGGTCTGGGTTCTTGAAAATGACAATACTGTGAATAAACGTGCTGTAAGCATAGTGGAAATCAAGCGGGAAGGTGTCGTTTCCCTGTCTGATGGAGTCAGGGATGGTGAACAGGTCGTCACTGCCGGCGTTCATTCCCTTATTCCCGGTCAGAAGGTGAAAGTTATGGCACCGGAAACTGAAACTAATGTCGGAAACTTGTTGTAGCTTATGGATTTAGGAAGTTTTGCACTTAAAAACAAGCCACTGGTGGTGACTTGTCTGATAACTCTTGTTCTCGGAGGATATCTTTCCTATCGGTCCATGAGCAAGCTGGAAGACCCTGAAATCAAGGTGAAAAGGGCCGTCGTGGCCGTTATATATCCCGGTGCTTCAGCCCATCAGGTGGAACTTGAAGCGGTCATTCCACTTGAAAAATCCATACGCTCGATGGCAAGCGTCGCCAATGTCGAGTCGAAATGCTGCAATGATGTGGCAATGCTTACGGTCGAACTGCTTACTACTGTTCAGGATGATGATACCCAACAGCAGTGGGACCTGCTCAGGAGGAAGGTTTATGATACATCCGCTTCATTGCCGGATGGAGTCTCCACCAGAATAATGGATGACTATGGCGATGTATATGGAATGTTCTACGCGATGACTTCTGACGGATTCGATGACCAGGAACTTTCCCGTTACGCCCAATTATTGTCCCTTGAAGTTCAGAAGATAGAAGGAATCTCTCAAGTGCAGATTTATGGCGAAAGAGCCAAGTGCGTGAATGTTGAAATCAAGCAGGAGAGGATGGGAAATCTCGGGGTTCATCCCATTGAAGTCCTTCTTACCTTGAGAAATCAGAACAGCAAAGTCTATGCCGGCTATTTCGAAAGCGGAGACAAGAGGATGCGCGTCGAAATCGGAGATGGTTTCGCTACTATAGATGATGTCCGTAATCTTCTGATTCAAGGGCACGAAGATGACCAGCTCCGCCTTTCTGACGTGGCAGACATATATTTCAGTTTCGAAGAGCCTGTCCGCAATTCACTCCGTTATGACGGGAAGCATGCCGTCGGCATACTGATATCCGCTCATTCCGGCACCGATATCACCAAAATAGGCCCTCAGGTGAAGCAGACGATTGAAAGAGTTATCGGGGAGGATATACCTATAGGAATAGAGGTACATCCAGTGTTCAATCAGCCTGACCTTGTCAATAATGCCTTGTCAACATTCCTCATTAACCTGATAGAGTCGGTTCTTATCGTGGTCTTCGTTCTTATGTTGACTATGGGCTTCAAGAGCGGCTTGATAATAGGTATATCTCTGATAATAATAGTATTCGGTTCATTCTTTATCCTCAATATGGCACACGGAACACTACAGAGAGTGTCCCTCGGCTCTTTTATTCTGGCTATGGGTATGCTTGTGGACAATGCCATTGTTATCATAGACGGTATTCTTGTGGATATGAACAGCGGCATAAAGAAACCGGACTGTTTTACGCGAATCGGCAGAAAGACTGCGATTCCTCTGCTCGGAGCCACTATCATAGCCATTCTGGCATTCTTCCCCATATTTATGTCCCCCGACGTGGCCGGTACATATGTACGGGATTTGTTTATCGTGGTGGCTGTATCTCTTCTTTTGAGCTGGCTTCTGGCTCTTACGCACGTTCCCATTCACGCTTCAGTGTCATTGGCGCGGAAAAAGCGTGCCTCCTCTGACGTGTCCGAACAGAAAGACCCATATGGCAATGTTTTCTACCGGGCCCTCAGAAATGTGCTTGATTTTACGATGAACAATCGTATTCTGACGGTAACCATAGCTGTGGGACTACTTTTCTTAAGCGTTTACTGTTACAGGTATCTGCCTCAGATGTTTTTCCCCGATATGGATTACAGTCAGCTCTATATCGAATACAGACGCCCTGAAGGGGCCACTTCGGATGAAGTGATGAAAGATATCGTCGATATGGAGAATATGCTCAGGCAAGATGAGAATGTGACGCATATTACATCAAGTCTGGGGGGGTCTCCGGGACGATATTGCCTGGTGCGTGCCATCGCTTCGCCGTCGATGAGTTACGGTGAACTTATCGTCGATTTCAAGGACGCGGAGAAGATGATAAAGAGTATTCCCGAACTTCAGCGGGAGTTGACGGAACGTTATCCGCAGGCTTATGTCCGGGTTAAACGATATAACCTGATGTACAGGGATTATCCTATCGAGGCCACTTTCATCGGTCCGGACCCGGCGGTTCTGAAGGATCTCTGTGAGCAGGCCGAGAGCATTATGCGCGAGAGTGATGCCACGTTTATGGAAACCAATAACTGGTCGGAGAAAGCTCCGGTACTGGTACTTGATTATGATCAGTCAGCGGCTCGTCAGACCGGTGTTTCGCGCTCTGATGCAGGTCGCTCAGTGATGGCAGCTATGGGAGGTATTCCTGTGGCCGAATTCAGAAATGACGATAGAATGATAAAAGTGATGCTTAAGAGTACCGATGCGGAGGGGAACAATATAGAATCTGTCGAGAATGCCCCCATCTGGCCTATGTCGATATCTGCGAGCGGTGTCAATATGAAGACCGTTTTTGATATAATGAACGGAATTATCCGCGAAGAAGACATTATTCGTCAGGTGGTCGGTTCTGTTCCTCTGAATCAGGTTACTTCCGGATTGAAAATCAGGTGGGATGAACAGGTGGTCTGCCGCAGGAACGGTGAACGTGCCATCAAAGCCCAGTGTAATAATGCCTACGGCTATACCGCAGCGCAGGCACGTGATGACATCCTTGAGAAAATAGAAGCGATAGAACTTCCTGAAGGATACAGCCTTGTATGGCTGGGTGAATATGATGCATCTGAACAGTCATCCAAATATCTGTTCAAGAATGTCCCTCTGTCGATAGTGATGATGATTCTGATTATGATAGCTTTGTTCAAGGATATAAGGAAACCTCTTGTCATTCTGTGCTGTATTCCTATGGTGGCTATCGGTGTCGTATTCGGAATGCTTGCATCCGGTAAGGGTTTCGGTTTCGTGGCCATAGTGGGCTGTCTCGGAATTATCGGTATGATGATAAAGAATGGTATCGTTCTCATCGACGATATATCCTTCCGTATCAATTCGGGAGAGAAACCTTACAAGGCTCTCATAGATTCGACCGTGTCCCGTTTCCGTCCGGTTATGATGGCGTCACTGACTACTGTAGTCGGTATGATACCACTTTTGTCCGATCCTCTCTTCGGCTCTCTCGCCGTGACTATTATGGGCGGTCTCACAGTCGGGACCTTGATTATACTCATCTTCCTTCCTGCATTGTACTCATTGTTCTTCGGGATAACCAAGTCCACGGAATCTGCAGTGACAGAAGATAAAATGTTAAATGAATAAGGAGATTTGGAAATGAAAAGACTATTTTATGCGGTTTCAGTATTCTTCGCACTCTCTTTTTCATTCACTGTATCTGCGCAGAATCAAACGGGTACCGTGGTGCCCACACTGTCACTTGTACAGTGCAGAGCCATCGCCCTCGACAGTAGTCTGACGATAGAAAATGCGAATCTGCAGTTTGACAGGCAGGAATATGACCGGAAGGCGATGCGTACCAATTTCCTTCCCAAAATTTCAGGATATGCCCTTTATCTGTGGACTTCCAGGTCATTCCAGTATGACGTGCCGCTGGAAAAAATACTTCCTCCGATTATCCAGCCTTTCATTCAGGATCCGGCTATGCTTGCCCAGTTGGCGGGGTCGATTTCTCCCTTGACATTGGAACTGAATCCTGCAAATACATATCTGGCCGGTGTAAGGGTGACCCAACCCATCTTTATGGGAGGAAAAATCGTAGCGGGATACAAAATGTCCAAAATCGGTTCGGAAATGGCGTCACTCAATATCCAGAAAAGCCGTGCGGAGGTGATTACCTCGGTAGATGAGGCTTATTGGACTTATGTGAAGACCGAAAAACTGCGTGGTGCCGCTTATAGTTTCGCGCAGGCTGTGGACAGCGTTTATAAAAGTGTTCAGGATGCTGTGGATGTGGGGATGGCGACTTCAAATGACCTTCTTAAGGTTAAGGTTCAGATTAACAATGCCCGTCTGATGTGTTCCAAGGCTGACAACGGTTTGCATTTGGCATTGATGAATCTCTGTCATTCTATGGGTGTTCCCCTGGAGTCGGAGTTCAATGTCTTTACCGATGGCTTTGATGTTTCCCGGGAGCAGTTCACTGACCTCTCCGGTGAAGTGGAGAACCGTCCGGAGTACAAATTGCTCGACCGCAATACGGAACTCAAGGCACAGGCGATAAAGGTGGCACGTGCCGATTTCCTGCCTCAATTGGGTGCTATGGCTTCGTACAGTTATGCCAGGGGGCTGGATTTTCTGGGCAGCCCCCTTCTGGATGACGCTGGATTTGCCGTAATGGCCACTTTGAAAATCCCCATTTTCCAATGGGGCGAAGGTGTATATAAAGTCCGTTCAGCGAAGAAACAGCACGAGATGGCTGTCAATGAAGCGCAGCAGATGCAGGACCTTATGAAACTGGAGATGACGAAGAACCGTATGGACCTTACTGATGCGCAGCTTCAGGCTGATATGTCGGAAACATCCATTGAAGATGCCGATATGAATCTCAAGACTGCAGTCAATCGATATCAGACGGGGATGGGAACCATTAATGATGTTCTTGAAGCTCAGAGCCAGAAATACAAGGCTGAGGCTGATTATATCGAAGCGGTGGCATCGTGTCGTCTTGCTTATACCAAGTATCTCAAGAGCGTAGGCAGGCTGTAATGACGAAAAACATCCTTTTTCTGACGGTGACGCTGGCGGCTTTTCTTTTTTTTCTGCCACAAGCGGCTTCCGGTGAGGTCGCAGGGACTTTGTATGCATCAGCCGACACCGCTGCGTCAGAGATTTCCGTCACAGCAAGACGCCCTAAAATAGGCATTGCATTTGCCGGTGGAGGCGCCAAGGGTGCGGCACATATAGGGGTTCTGAAGGTCCTTGAGGAGGTGGGCATTCCGATAGATTATGTGACCGGTACCAGTATCGGGTCGATTATCGGAGGTCTTTACAGTCTCGGTTACAGCGCGGAACAGATGGATACCCTGATAAGCGGGATGGATTGGAGCATATACTTGTCCAACAGAATGCAGCGCAGGGGAATGAGCTCCGTGGAAAAGGAGTATGACGGCAAGTATCTTTTGAATGTTCCCTTCAATGTAGGTACCCTGAACGGAAACTTGAAAAGGGAGAATAAAGCATTCCGGGACAGAATGAGGGCGGTGAAAAGGAATGAAGGGGATTCCTCCCCCGAAGGCGGCCTGAATTTTATGCGGTCCCTGCCGGGCGGATTTATCGAAGGAAGCAATCTTCAGAATCTGTTCAATTGTTTGAGTGTGGGATATCAGGATTCGATGGATTTCAATGACCTGCCTATACCATTCGCCTGTATCGGTTCCGATATCATTTCCAAAAATGAGGTCGTGATTCGGAACGGAAGACTTCCGGATGCCATACGTGGTTCGATGGCCATTCCCGGTGTGTTCGCCCCGACCAGATATGGTGATATGCTTTTGGTGGATGGCGGAATGTTCAACAATTTTCCCGTAAAAGTTTGCAGGGATATGGGTGCCGATATCGTCATCGGCATAGAGGTTTCGGAAGATGAAAAGGTGGAACCTGAAGAAATCCGTTCATTGCCGGAACTGCTCGGACGATTGTTCGACATAATAACCAGGGGCTCGATAGCTGAGAACAGGGAACAGTGTACCATTTATATCAGACCGGATGTCAACGGTTATGGTACATTGAGTTTTGACCCTAAATCCATAAGAACCCTGATTAATCGCGGTTATGCTGCAGCGGATGCCAAGCGGGACATCCTCGTAGCCCTTAGAAAACAGCTTGATTCTCTCGGCGCTCCTTCACATACGGTTTACAAGGCTCCTCCTGCCAAAAACGTTTCTCCGCTTTCTGAAACTGAAGTGGAAATTTCGGATATCAGGATAGAGGGTGTAACTGAGTCGGATAAAGTTTGGCTGATGAGGAAATCCGGGCTTGACAGGATGACTCAGGCCAGCGGGCAAGATTTGGATATGGCTGTTTCAATATGTTACGGAACAGGTTTTTTCAAGAAAATTGAATATATGCTGAATCCGGCTGAAGATGACAGTTATGTGCTTACGCTTAAAACCACCCCTTCGGAACCGCACGTTATGTCCCTCGGGTTGAGGTTTGATTCGCAGGATGTCGTCAATGTCCTCTTCAGGCTGGGGTGGAATACATATAGAATTTCCGGGTTCAAGGCGGATTTTCATACCAGACTGAGTGTTGACCCTATTTTCAAGCTTACGGCATCTTACGT
>JAGHUZ010000318.1 GCA_018064575.1 Candidatus Minthomonas equi | reverse complement strand
GGTCGCTTCACTGGTGAGGACTCTGCGTCGTCTGCATATCAAATGTTTCCTTATGGCTCCGACAGGCCGTTCGGCCAAGATACTGTCCGCTTATGCCGCTTATCCGGCCAGAACTATCCATAAGCAAATCTATCGGCAGAAGTCGATGAAAGGTGCTTTCGGTGTCTTTACCCTGGATTTCAACAAGAATCACGACAGCGTCTATATCGTAGATGAATCCTCGATGATAAGTATCGCTGGGGAATCTGCTTTCGGCTCCGGAGATTTACTGTCTGATTTGATGGATTATGTCCGTTCGAATTCCGGAAACCGAATTATTTTCATCGGTGACGATGCGCAGCTTCCTCCTATCTCCTATGACCGTTCTCCTGCACTTGATGAGAATTATATGTCCGGATTCGGACCTGTCAGAAGTGTGCGTCTTACCGATGTGGTACGACAACAACTGGAGTCAGGGATTCTGTATAATGCCACGAAACTCAGAATCTCCATAGCCGGGAATATGACAGCCACGCTTCCCGAATTCGAAACGGCCGGCTATGCCGATATCGAAAAAATCACCGGTGGTGAACTGATAGAAACTCTGGATGAAGCCATATCCAGATATGGTCTGGAGGAAACAGTGGTTTTGTGCCGTTCGAACAAAAGGGCCAACCGATATAATGCGGGGATTAGAGGAACTGTTCTGAACCGCGAGGAACATCTTTCAAAGGGGGACAGACTGATGATAGTGAAAAACTGTTACCAGTTTCTGGATGATATTCCCGAATTGGATTTCATAGCTAACGGAGATATAGCAAAACTTGTCAGGATAGGCCATTACGAAGAGCGTTACGGACTGCATTTCGCTAAGGCCACACTTTCATTCCCTGATTACAACGATGTCGAGCTGGATGCTATGCTTATCCTGGATACGCTGACTTCGGAGACTGCATCCCTTGGAACCGATATGCAGAAAGCATTGTACGAAGGTGTGTATGAAGATTATTCAGATATTTCTTCGAAAAAGAAAAGAAATGATGCCGTCAGGGAGGACCCTTACTATAATGCTCTCCAGATTAAATATTCGTCTGCCATAACCTGCCACAAGGCGCAGGGAGGG
>JAGHUZ010000038.1 GCA_018064575.1 Candidatus Minthomonas equi | reverse complement strand
CTCAAGAGTTTCACTTGTGGCACCAAGCAGTTCAAAGAGCACATTTCCCTTTCAGCCGGCGAAGTCCACAAGTTCTGATTCAGTTCTTTATCACTTAGGGACCGCCAGTTTCCACACCTTCTCTGCATCCTTCAGACGTTCGGAAAGTTCGTCCGCTGTTATTCTATATATTTTAGGGGTGCGGGAACGGGGAAAACGGTTGAAAAAGGAATCGAGGCTGACATACCACTCCATATTTTTCAATTTATAGCAGCGGGGCAGCAGCCTGTTGATGTCGGTGATCTTGTTTGAAGCACAGACAGTAACTCCCACATTTCCATCGACGAAAGTTGAAACACAGATATAGTGCTTCTTAAATTCACTGTTCTCACCGCGGACAAGGTTCTGCTCCTGAGGTCCGCGATGACTGACGCTTACGTGTCTGCCGTACTGTCTGTTGACGGTTTCCATTATCCTGCGGAATGCATTACCGTGGGCAGAACTGTCGCGAATGCCGCAGAATGCGATATAATAGTGTATCATTTCGTGGAGAACCACATCTTCCATTACATCTTCAGGCAGGTCGAAGCCTATGCTTATCTTCAGTCGGAAACCATAATGGGAAATTTTGAATCCGAAAAAGTCGCGACGTGTCTTGTATTCCATCTTACCGAGAAAGGTTCCGGCCTTCGTCAGGATTATGGGTACAGACGGCAGTTTCCCTTCAAAGCACAGGGCATTGAAGCGGTCAAAAGTTTTTTGTATGAATGGAAGTGTCGCTATCATCACATAAAAAAAGCCGACCCTTAATCAGAGTCGACCTCTTCCAAAACAAGTGACCTCGGTGGGATTCAAACCCGCAACCTCTTGATCCGTAGTCAAGTGCTCTATTCAGTTGAGCTACGAGGCCGATATATAACTACTCTGCAGACTCGGTCTTGGCAGGGCCGTTATAGCGTTTTTCTTTGATTCTGGCCTTCTTCCCGGTGAGATTACGCAGATAGTAGATACGGCTTCTGCGAACCTTTCCGAACTTGTTAATCTCGATTTCGGAAATGAAAGGGGATTCGATGGGGAAAATTCTTTCAACGCCCACTCCGTTGGAAATCTTCCTGATGGTAAAAGTCTTGGTAACACCGTGACCTTTCATCTGAATGACCACACCACGGAACTTCTGGAGACGTTCCTTATTTTCCTCTTTAATCTTATAGGTGACTGTAATGGTATCACCGGCCTTGAATGCAGGGAAATTTTTCGATTCCTGTGCGAATGCCTGTTCGGCTACTTTTATTAAATCCATTTTTCTCTGTTTTATAGTGGCAACGTCGTCAAGTGCGAGAGGTTGCTTATTTTTGGGACTGCAAAGGTATATATTTTACCGACACATCCAAATATTTTTTACTCTTTTTCACAATGTTTGTGAACTATTTGAAGAGATTTTTCATTCTTTCGAAAAAGTTCTTTTCATCCTTGGTGGGAGATGGAGTGAAATTCTTTGACGTCCTGAGCTTTTCCAGAATTTCCTTTTCCGCTTTATCCACTTTTTTGGGCACCCACACCTGCACATAGACCATCAGGTCTCCGCATCCGTAACCCTGAACTTCGGGAATTCCCTTCCCACGCAGACGCAGCACCTTGCCGGACTGTGTACCCGGTTCGATTTTGATTCGCAGATGGCCGTCTACGGAAGGTACTTCCGCAGTAGTGCCGAGCACTGCATCGGTAATGGATATGAACAGTGTATATATCAAGTCGTTTCCATCACGCTGCAGTTCGGGATGAGCTTCTTCGGACACCGATACCAGCAAATCTCCCGGAACGCCTCCGTTTCTGGCGGCATTTCCCTTGCCGGATACGGTAAGTTCCATACCCTCAGTCATCCCCGCTGGTATCTTGAAGGTAATTTCTTCGGCAGACTTCACCAGTCCGCTACCGTGACAATGAGGACAGGGGGTCTTGATGACTTTCCCGGAACCGCCACACTTGGGACAGGTATCCACGGTCTGCATTCTTCCGAAAAGCGAGTTCACCACCTTGGTGACTCTCCCGCTTCCGTGACATTGGTCACAAGTCTGGATATCGGCTTCAGACTTGGCACCCTTGCCGTGACATTCAGGGCAAACTACATCTTTGTTCAGTTTTATGGTCTTGGTCGTTCCCTTGACTACTTCTTCCAGAGTAAGTTTGACCCTTATGCGCAGATTTGACCCGCGTGAAGTACGGCGTCCTCCCCCGGCGCCGCCGCCGAAAAAGGCATCAAAAGGAGAGCCTCCTCCTCCGAAGATATCTCCGAAACGGCTGAATATGTCTTCCATCGAGAATCCGCCTCCAAATCCTCCGAAACCGCCCTGTCCGGCACCATTCATCCCAGCCATCCCGAACTGGTCATAACGGGCCTTCTTGTCCGGATTACTCAATACGTCATAAGCTTCAGCAGCCTCCTTGAATTTTTCTTCGGCCTGCTTGTCTCCCGGATTTCTGTCAGGATGATACTGAAGGGCCAGTTTACGGTATGCCTTCTTTATTTCATCGGCAGAAGAGTTCTTGTTGACTCCGAGCACTTCATAATAATCACGTTTTTCAGCCATAACAGTCTGTCATTAGATTCCCACCACTACTTGTGCGAAGCGGATTACCTTATCCTTCAGCATATAGCCCTGACGGGTCACGTCTATAACCTTGTTCTTTTTTTCCTCTTCCTGAACCGGGAACTGGGCCACAGCTTCGTGAACATCCGTATCGAAATCAGAGCCAAGGGCTTCGATTCTGGTCACTCCCCTACTCTTGAGATACGCCATAAGTTTGTCATAAATAAGTTTCGTACCCTCTACTGCAGCTTCGCAGCCTTCAAGTTTTTCGAGCATATCCAAGGCCTTTTCACAGTCATCGAGTGTCGGGAGCAGTCCTTTTAGGACATCTTCTCCGGCAGAACTGATAAGTTCCAGTCTCTCTTTGGCGGTACGCCTGCGGAAATTGTCAAATTCTGCGGCCAGTCTGATATACTTGTCATTGGTCTCAGCCACTTTGACATTCAATTCTGCTATTTTGGCATTCAGGGACTCTACTTCACCGCTGCTTTTCTTCCTGTCATCTTTCTTTCTGAAAAACTTGCGGCCACCCTCTTTCTTTTCGGCTTCCTGTGAGGACTCGCCATTCTTTTCAGAGGTATCTGAACCGATTTCAGCTGAAACGTCTTCAGCCTCCGTTCCGTTTTTAATTTCCTCAGATTCCTCAAATTCCGTATTTTTTTCCATATATATTCCTTACCTTATATTGGCTCATTTAAGTCATTAATAAAAAACAACTTGGCAATTTTTATGACTCTTTACCAACTCATTTTTTCAATCATCCCTGAACAAAATGTAAGCCAAACACCGCGCTGTGGCGAATGTGAGACATTTTGTCAGTGTCCAATAAAAAGAGAGGCCGGGTCAAGATGATCAGGCCTCCCTGCAGGTTCAGTACAAGCTGACGATTATGCTTTGTTTTCGCTGCCGAGTACGTTGACTACTTTATGTTTGTAGAGTTCTTTCAGTTTTTCGCGGGCAGGCCCGAGATATTTGCGGGGGTCGAATTCTTCGGGCTTTTCAACGAATACCTTGCGCACTGCTGCGGTCATAGCAAGACGGCCATCGCTGTCAATATTGATTTTGCAAACTGCGGACTTGCTGGCTTCACGGAGCTGGTCCTCGGGAATTCCGATGGAATCCTTGAGGGCGCCGCCGTAGTGGTTGATTTCAGCTACGATATCCTGAGGAACAGAAGAAGAACCGTGGAGAACTATAGGGAAACCAGGGATTCTCTTCTCGATTTCGTGAAGAATGTCGAGACGTATTTCGGGTTTCTGTCCCGGTTTGAATTTATATGCACCGTGTGAAGTTCCGATGGAAATGGCGAGAGAATCAACACCTGTCTTCTTTACGAAATCCTCGACTTCCTCGGGACGGGTATATGTATGGGATTCAGCCTTAACGTCATCTTCGACACCTGCGAGCACACCGAGTTCACCTTCTACGGTAACGTCATACTGGTGGGCGAATTCCACCACCTTCTTGGTAAGTGCTACGTTCTCATCGTAAGGAAGATGGGAACCGTCTATCATTACTGAGGAGAAACCGTATTCCACGCAGCTCTTGCATAGTTCGAAGCTGTCACCGTGGTCGAGATGAAGAACGATGGGAATATTGTAACCAAGTTCCTTTGCATATTCCACAGCACCCTGGGCCATATAGCGGAGGAGTGTCTGGTTGGCATATTTGCGGGCTCCGCTGGATACCTGAAGGATGACAGGTGATTTGGTTTCGACACAAGCCTGAATGATGGCCTGCATCTGTTCCATATTGTTAAAGTTGAATGCGGGGATGGCGTATCCACCCTTGACTGCCTTTGCAAAAATCTCTCTGGAGTTTACAAGGCCGAGATCTTTATAAGATGTCATAGCTATTTATTGGTTTAACAGTTTTACAATAACGTGCAAAATTAATACTTTCGCGTAATTATTCAAATTATGAAGACCACCGTTCTCTTTCCCGGTTCATTCAACCCCATCCATCGCGGCCATCTGGCCATCGCCTCCTATCTGGCCACCATCCCCGAGCTTGACGAGGTACGCCTCATCGTTTCTCCGCACAACCCCCTCAAGGAGCAGGCGGCAGACACTCCGCAGGAGCGCCTGGAGATGGTCAGGAAGGCAGTGGCCACATTGCCGGAGGCGATATCACGTAAAATCACCGTTTCTGACATCGAATTCCGTCTGCCCGAGCCGCGGTACACTTGGAACACTCTGCAGGCATTGAAAGAAAAAGAACCCCTAACCCGCCTCATACTTGCCGTAGGCGGTGACAATATCCTCATTCTCGAAAAATGGCATCGATGGCAGGACATCCTCGCCTCCACCGAACTCTGGGTATATCCGCGCCCGGGTTATCCTGACGCAGAAGCCCGTATTCGCGAGCTTGCCTGTGGCAATGTCAAAGCCATCCGCTTCCTCGCCGACGCGCCGCAGAACGACATCTCCTCGACGCAGATTCGGGAGGCCGGAAAGTTCGGCATATCCTGAGGCGATATCACCGGATTCGGTACATTATGGTTTCAGGCGTCCCCGGGCCACCGTTAACTCCGCGGTAAGCGACATAATTCCAACCATCGTCCAGATAATAGTGACAGCTCCAGAATGCGGCCTTAAGGCCTGAAGGGGAGATTTTAATGTCCCGCACCTTTTCGTCACGGAATGAAGTCATTCCCTTGTCAGAGGCCTGCATTTCACTGAATTCCAGATTGTCCGGTCGAAAACACTCGTATTCGAAATTTCCCTTTTGGCGGACAAGGTGTCCCACGCTGTAACTGATGTTTTGAACCCAGAGCCGGCCTGCACTCTGACGTTCGAGATAACAGGCCTTGTTTCTGAACGTACCCCGAAGGATATATTTTCCCGAAGACAGGCTGATGCTCACGTCCGTCCCGGCAGTCCGGTCCGTGATATGGCATCCTGTGGTTACATAGTCACGGTCAGAATCGATAATGGTAATTTGTGAACCGATGGTGATGGTGACTCTCCTGCCGTTTTCAGTTTTCGATTCCATCCATTTAATACGGGTGGTATCAGATTTCGTGACCGAATGGTAAAAAATGGTTCGTTCTGTCTGAGCATATACGGACAGGGTAAACACGGACAACACTATTATAGCAAGGAGAGCTTTCATCTATTTTTCAATATCAATATGCAAAATAAAGCATAAATGAGTTAATTTTGCAGAAAACATTACCACTATGAGTCAAAAAGTCAGAACACGTTTCGCCCCGTCACCGACAGGGTATATGCATATCGGGAACTTGCGCACTGCGCTTTTCGCATACCTTTACGCCAAATCCAACGATGGTGATTTCGTCCTCCGCATTGAGGACACCGACCGGAACCGTTACGTAGAAGGAGCCACACAGGTCATTTACGACACTCTCAAAACAGCCGGAATCAAACACGACGAAGGCCCAGATATCGGAGGAGATTTCGGCCCGTACATCCAGAGCGAACGCAAGGGGATGTATAAGGAATACGCTGAAGAACTCGTCCGCAACGGCCAAGCCTACTATTGTTTCTGTCAGAAGGATGACATCCGTGAAGATGGTGACAACCCTCAGGCCGGTTATAACCGCAAGTGCCGTAACCTCACCACAGAGGAGGTGGAAGCCAATCTTGCCGCAGGCAAACCCTATGTCATCAGGCAGCGCATCCCCTTGGAAGGCAGCACCGGATGGAATGACCTCGTTTTCGGAGAAATCAGTGTGGAGAACAACACCCTTGATGACCAGATTCTTCTTAAGAGCGACGGAATGCCTACATACAATTTCGCCAATGTCATAGATGACCACCTGATGGGCATCACCCATATAATCAGAGGCTCCGAATATCTCTCCTCGAATCCGAAATACATCCTTCTCTACCAAGCCTTCGGCTGGGATGTTCCCGAATATATCCACCTGCCCCTTATCTGCGGAAGAGGCGAGGACGGTACCGTTTCCAAACTCTCCAAACGCCACGGAGCCGTCTCGTTCCAGGATTTGGTAAGCGAAGGTTATCTGCCTTCGGCAATAATAAACTATATCGCCCTGCTCGGATGGAACCCCGGTACTGAACAGGAAATTTTCACTATGGAAGAACTTTCCCGCCTTTTCGGAACCGACGGCATCCACAAAAGCCCCGCCATCTTCGACTACCAGAAACTTGCCTGGGTTAACGGAGAGCATATGAAGAAACTGGACCCCGGATATTTCCGTGACACAGCATTCCCCTACTCAAATCTCTCGGGCACAGCATTGGAAGCCAAATGGGACCACATCGCATCTCTTATGCAGTCCAGAATCCAGAAATATTCCGAGATTCCCGCACAAATAGCTTTCCTGAAAGAAATGCCGGAGTATGACAAGGAACTCTTCCTCCACAAGAAGAACAAGTCCACCTTCGAAACTTCGACCGAGTATATCAAGATGGCTTTGGAACTGATTCCCACCATAAGCGACTGGACAGTGGATGCATTGAACGAGGCTTTCTCCGCGTTGGCAGAATCACACGAATTGAAATTAGGCCGCCTGATGTGGCCCATACGCATCGCTGTTTCCGGCCTTATGATAACCCCGGGCAGCGCTACAGACATAATGTACCTCATAGGACGCGAAGAATCTGTAGTCCGGCTCGAAGCCGCTCTTTCAAAACTGGCATAAATTCAAACAGCTTTTCAATACTTCTCCGATATGAAAAAACTGATTCCTGCAGTTCTGATACTTCTGATGGCTGCATCGGCGACAGCCTTTTCCCAGACCTCCCCGAATAACATTAACGAGAGCCGGTACAGTCAGAATCCCGACAGAAACCTATGGGTAAGCAGCCTGGACAGAATCTGCCGCCCCGTTCTTGAAAATTTGGCCGCAGGCACTCTCAAACTGAATATGCCTATAGAATCCGTCCACCCTCAAGGAAAAGAGAATTGCACTTATCTGGAAGCACTCGGCAGAATCATCGTAGGAATATCACCCTGGCTGGAACTTGGGCCGGATGACAGTCCCGAAGGAAAACTCCGTGCAGAATACATAAAACTATGCACCAAAAGCATAGCCAATGCCGTCAACCCCGACAGTCCCGACCATCTGAACTTCAATGACGGAAGTCAGCCTCTGGTCGATGCTGCTTTCCTCGTACACGGACTGCTCAGAGCCCCTGAACAGCTTTTCGGTAATCTGGACAGCAAGACCAGAGAGAGACTGAAAACGGAACTCATTTCATCCAGAGCCATAAAGCCTTATGAAAGCAACTGGCTTCTATTCTCCGCTATGATAGAAGCCGGACTTCTGAAGTTCTATGGAGAATGCGATATGAATCCCATCGAATACGCGATGAACCGCTTCCTGAACGACTGGTACGTGGGTGACGGGCAGTACAGCGATGGGGAGGACTACCACTCCGACTTCTATAACAGTTTTGTCATACAGCCTATGATGGTTCAAATCGTGGAGACACTGAATGAAGTCGGCTATCAGCACGACTACCCCGCCGAAACGATTCTTGAGAGATACGCCAGATATGCCGCCATTCAGGAAATGATGATATCCCCCGAAGGGACTTATCCTGCCATCGGCAGGTCCATAGCCTACCGCTTCGGTGCATTTCACGCCCTCTCTGACGTTTGTCTGCGGCATCTTCTCCCGGAAACGGTAACTCCGGCCCAGGTCAGATGTGCTCTGACGGCAGTCATAAAGAGACAAGTGGACGCTCCGGGCACATTTGATGAAAAAGGTTGGCTTACTGTAGGTTTCTGCGGTCATCAGCTTCATATGGGCGAAAGTTATATATCTACCGGAAGCGTCTATCTGTGCAATGAAGCTTTCGTAGCCCTCGGCCTGCCCGAAACGGACCCCTTCTGGAGCGACCCCGCTCGGGACTGGTCAGGAAAAAAGGCGTGGTCAGGAGCCGATATGAAAGTTGACCACGCCCTTTGAGAAGCTTTATTTTTCAATATCTCTTTTTCTCTTGAGGGCCTCTAAGAAATAATAGTCGGCATAATTCAGAGGTTTGTCGACTTGTCCTCCGTGAGGTATGCTACCGACACTGTGCATCAGCAGAAAACCTCCGTTGGTTCCCACCTCGGCACGATATGCGCTGCCGGAGAGAGATTCCATTATCTTATCGGCATATTCCTTATACTGAGCCGGATTCTCGACATCCATAGTATACATTTCATAAAGAGCCGATGCGATAATGGAAGCACTTGAAACGTCTCTGAATTCATTAGGAATATTGGGTGCACACATATCCCACCAGGGGACACAGTCCTCTGCCATATTCTTGTGATTCTTCATCATATTGAAAGTGGCGATAGCCTGGTCTATATATCTTCTGTCCCCGGTGAAACGGTACGCCATCGTATATCCGTAGATGGCCCAGGCCTGACCGCGGCTCCAGATGGAGTCATCCGAATAACCCTGTGCAGTGACTTTCTTGCGAACTGCTCCTGTTTCGGGGTCGTAATCGACTACGTGCCAGGTGCTGGCATCTGAACGGAAATGCTCTGTCAAAGTACGGTCTGCGTGATTTATGGCCACTTTTCTGTATTTGTCATCTCCGGTAAGTTCCGCAGCCTTGAACAAAAGTTCCAGATTCATCATATTATCGATGATGACGGGGCATTTTCTGTCAAGTTCTTCACTTTCCTCCCAAGACTGGATGAGACCGGGAGCCTCGCGCCAGCGGGTACAGAGTGATTCAGCAGTCTGAATGATGATAGCCTTGTAATCAAGCCCTTTCAGACGCATTCCGTTTCCGAAACTGCACATACAGATAAATCCGACATCGTGATTATCGGTTATGTACTGGACTCCGCTGATGGCTTCAGTCAGTTTCTGCGCTTCCTGTGCATACTTTTCATCACCGGTAAGTTCATACATATACCACATACT
>JAGHUZ010000226.1 GCA_018064575.1 Candidatus Minthomonas equi | reverse complement strand
ATCCTCTTCTCGACGGGAAGCAGGTTCTCCTTACCGGTTATTCACGGCTTGGCAAAGCGGCTTTGATAGCCGGTGCTTTCGATGAAAGATTCCCTGTAGTCGTTCCTAATCAGACCGGTGGCGGCGGAGCGCCTCTTGCCAAGCATTATTATGGTGAAAACATTAAGACAGAGACCACCAGTTTCCCTTACTGGTATTGCAAGGCTTATGCGAAATATGCTGACAATGAAGCTGCCCTGACATTTGACCAGCATCTTTTCCTATCCTGCGTGGCTCCGCGTTCACTTATGATTCAGGGCTTTGATAATCCCTGGTATGATACGGAAAGCGAGTTTATGGCTCTTCAGGCTGCGAGTCCCGTCTGGGAAATGCTGGGGAAGGAGGGCCTTCCCAAAGTCGAATGGCCGGATGATTATGACACGAAGGCCATCGGTCCCAATGTCGCATACGTGCATCGTGACAATGATCACGGCATATCCGCGATAGACTGGATTTGGATGCTTGATTTTGCTGACAGGAATTTCGGAAGAAAGTAGTCTGAAAACGGAAACTGGAGAAAAGAATCAAATCTTTCCTCCAGTTTTCTGTTCGGGTGGAAGGTGGGATTCGAACCCATGACCCCTGGTGCCACAAACCAGTGCTCTAACCAACTGAGCTACATCCACCATATTCCCGTATCCGCGTGCGGAACGGGACTGCAAAAATAGAGGATTTTTTGAAAAATCAAAAATATGTTTGATAACTTTGTTCTCTTAATGAAGAAAACAGGACAATAGCAATGGCAAAGAAAGAAATCAAGTTTTCCCTTCTGTATAGGGATATGTGGCAGTCTTCCGGGAAATACGTTCCCCGCGTGGACCAGCTGGTGCAGATAGCTCCTGTCATCATCGACATGGGATGTTTCGACAGGGTGGAAACCAATGGCGGTGCTTTCGAACAGGTTAACCTCCTTTATGGTGAGAATCCGAACAATGCAGTCCGTCAGTGGACGGCGCCTTTCCATAAGGCGGGCATACAGACTCATATGCTCGAACGGGGTTTGAATGCCCTCCGTATGAATCCGGTTCCTGAAGATGTGCGTTTCCTGATGTATAAGGTCAAGAAGGCTCAGGGAACAGATATTTCCAGGTCGTTCTGCGGACTGAATGACCATCGTAATCTGAAAGGTTCCGTCATCGGTGCCAAAAAAGGAGGAATGATTTCACAGGTGGCCCTCAGTATCACCCATTCACCCATACATACCGTGGAATATTATATGGGTGTCGTCGACCGCGTGGTGGAATACGGGTGCGATGAGATTTGTCTGAAAGATATGGCGGGTGTCGGCCGTCCGGCATTTCTCGGCCGTCTGGTCAAGGCCATCAAGGACAAATATCCCCACATCATCGTACAGTATCACGGGCACTGCGGTCCCGGTTTCTCTCCCGCCTCGATGCTCGAAGTGGCCCGCGCGGGTGCCGAATACATAGACGTGGCGATGGAACCTCTTTCCTGGGGCAAGATTCATCCCGACGTCATTTCCGTTCAGGCGATGCTCAAGGATGCCGGTTTCCTCGTAAAGGATATCAATATGGATGCCTATATGGAGGCACGCCGTCTGACACAGTCTTTTATGGATGACTTCCTCGGATACTTCATCGAACCCGGAAACTATAGAATGTCCTCACTTCTGGTAGGCTGCGGACTGCCCGGCGGAATGATGGGTTCTATGATGGCAGACCTGAAAGGATTCCACGGTGCCATCAATATGTCACTCAGAAATCAGGGAAAGAAGGAACTCTCACTCAACGAACTGGTGGTTATGCTCTTCCAGGAGGTTGAATACGTTTGGCCAAGACTCGGTTATCCACCTTTGGTTACTCCCTTCAGCCAGTATGTGAAAAATACTGCCCTTATGAATCTGATGAACATTCTCAAGGGACAGCCGAGATGGAGTACCATAGACAAGGATACGATGAATATGATTATCGGTATGTGCGGAACTCTTCCCGGGCCTCTTGCCCCCGAAATCGTGGATATCGTAAGGTCTAAAGGTCTTGAATTCTATACCGGTAATCCGCAGGATGCATTTCCGAATGACCTTCCGAGATTCGAGCAGATGATGAAGGATGAGGGATGGGACCGTGGTCAGGATGACGAGGAACTCTTCGAATTCGCTATGCACGAAAGGCAGTATAGGGATTATAAGAGCGGCATAGCGAAAGAACGTTTCCGCAAGGAACTTGACGCTGCGAGGGCGAAGGCCAATGCCCCTGTAATCAATGTGCGTCCCGTGGTGGAAGTCCCGAAATTCGACGCCGTCAAAATCCAGGCCGAACATCCTCAGGCGATGCCTGTCCAGTCCTGCGGACAGGGGACGCTCATCTGGCAGTATGACGTAGTGGCTTCAAGCACCGCTCCTAAAATCGGTGACAGCGTGAAGGAAGGTCAGCCCATCTGTTATGTCGAGTGTTATTACGGAATGGAAACAGTGGTCGCACCCAAGTCAGGAAAAATTATCCAGGTCGAGGCGGCGCAGGGGGAGAGGGTCGAAAAAAATCAGATTCTATGCTATGTAGAATAGCGAACAATATTCTTAATACCTATGAAAAAGACACTCTTAATGATTTTGGTCTCTCTTTTTGTCGGAGAGGCTGTACAGGCGAAGATTATTCTTCCATCAGTAATTAGCGACAATATGGTTCTGCAGCAGCAGACTGATGCCGCCATCTGGGGTATTGCTGACCGAGGCAGAAAAGTTACAGTCAGTACCAGTTGGGACAATGCATCTTACACGGCCAAGGCTGATGCCAAAACCGGAAAGTGGCTTCTGCGTGTGAAGACTCCTGTGGCCGGAGGCCCTTATTCCATTACTGTTTCTGATGGGGAAGCTGTGACATTGAACAATATCCTTATAGGTGAAGTATGGTTCTGTTCAGGGCAGTCCAATATGGAAATGCCCGTGAAGGGATATGGCTCCCAGCCTGCAAAGGGTGGTGCAGAGGCGATTTTGAATGCAAAACCGTCCCGCCGTATAAGGATGTGTAACATAGACCGTAAATCTTCTCACCAGCCTTTGGATACAGCCATCGGGAGCTGGGGGGAACATACTCCCGAAAATGTGGCCAACATCAGTGCCACCGCCTATTTTTTCGCTGACGCGCTTGAAAAGGTCATCGACGTTCCCGTCGGAATTCTGGTAACGTGTTGGGGCGGCAGTTCCATCGAAACCTGGCTGACCCGTGATGTCATTGAAAAGAAATTCCCTGAATTCGACCTCGCCTATCTGGATGGGAAAGGGGAAGTGCGTGGACAGAATCAGGACCCCTGCCTGCTGTATAACGGACAGGTCAACCCTGTATTGCCTTATACCTTCAAGGGAATGCTCTGGTATCAGGGAGAGACTAACCGGGGCCGTCCGGAGCAGTATATTCGTCTTCAGACGGAATATGTCAATATGATGCGGGATATCTTCAGCGTTCCCGATGCTCCGTTCTATTTCGTGCAGATAGCTCCTTACCCATACGGGAAGCCCGACAGTTTCGACAGCGGTTATTTCATCGAGGCTCAGGCCAAGACTCTCCAAACCATTCCGCATAGTGGTATGGCGGTTACCTGTGATGTAGGCGAGGCGGGTACGATTCATCCCTGCCATAAGCAGGAAGTGGGTCAGAGACTGGCATACCTTGCGCTTAATCACGATTATGGTTTCACCGCCATCGCTGCTGATGCTCCATCCTACAAGGAGGCTGAATTCAAGGATGGCAAGGCTGTGATTACTTTCAACGTCGATGGGCTGGGTATATCTCCGATGGGAGTGGAGCTTCCCGGCTTTGAAATCGCCGGAGCAGACAAGGTCTTCAAACCGGCCAAAGCCAGATTCCTCAATGGTCGTCAGGTCACTGTCAGCAGTGAGGATGTTCCCGTTCCGGTAGCAGTGAGGTATTGCTTCCGCAATATGTGCAAGGGTGCTCTTTACAATAATTTCGGTATTCCTGTCGCTCCATTCCGTACTGACGATTGGAAACTATAGCGTCCAGACCCCTGTCGACATAAAAATCCCGGAACTCCATTGGAGAACCGGGATTTTTCGGTTTTACAGCTCAGTGCTTTACTTCACGATGGAAAGTCTGTATTCGATTTTCCTCCTGTATGTTTCGCAGGGACGTAGAATCGGAGATGGGAAACCCGGTTTATTTATGGCATCGGGAAAGTTCTGGCATTCCATAGCCACGCCATCATAGTCGTTGTAGGGACGGCCCGATTTGCTGATGGGAGATTTGGAGAGCCAATTTCCTGTATAGACCTGTATGCCGGGCTGGTCAGTCCAGACTTCGAGCCGTCTTCCGGAGACTTCGTCACTTAGAATGGCGGCTTGCCGCAATTCTCCTGAGGCTCCGTCGATTACCCAACAATTGTCATAGCCCTTACCGTATTTGAGGGCGGGGAAGTCGGCCTTGATGTCCTGTCCTATTTTCTTGGGGGTGCGGAAGTCCATCGGGGTACCTTCTACCGGGGAAATGAATCCTGTAGGAATCAATGAATCAGAGGTGGGTAGCCATCCTGCGGCATTGATTTGCAGGGTATGGTCGAAGATGCATCCGCTGTTTTCTCCTCGGAGGTTCCAATAAGTGTGATTCGTGAGGTTTATGATGGTAACAGCATCTGTACTGGCTTCAAATTCCAGAGAGATGACATCTTCTTCGCTGATGGTATAGGCGACTTTGATACTCAGGCTGCCGGGATATCCTTCATCTCCGTCCGGACTTTCGAGTGAAAATTCAAGTTTGTTCTCAGCTATGGGCGTGGCTGTCCATTCCAGATTTGCAAAGCCGAGAGGACCGCCGTGAAGATGGTTGGGGCCGTTGTTGACTGCCAGACGGTATTCTTTACCATCCAGCGTAAACAAACCTTTTTCTATGCGGTTAGCATAACGTCCGGGGGTTTTGCCCGCGCAAGGTCCGTCTTGAAAATAATCTTTGGTATCTTTGTAACCGAGAACTATGTCAGAGTTTTCTCCGTTTTTGTCACGGAAGAGTACTGACACGATACCGGCACCCATATCATTGAGAATGACGGTGGTACCTTTGGAATTGCATATTTTGTGCGTCATAACCCGTTTGTCTTTTAAAGTTTGCGTGCTCCATTGGAGATGACTACCGGATATACTTTCGGTTCGTGTCCGAACTTGGCTGTGAATTCGGCTTTAGCAGTCTCAATGAATGTATCGTACAACTCATCTTTTACGAGGTTGATAGTACAACCGCCGAAACCTCCTCCCATAACGCGTGAACCGGTAACACCGCATTTTTTGGCGATATCGTTTAGGAAATCAAGCTCTTCACAGCTGACTTCATACAACTTGCTCATACCATAGTGGGTTTCGTACATTCTGGCACCTACTGTTTCGTAGTCATCGCGTTCGAGAGCATCGCAGACATCGAGGACTCTCTGTTTTTCTCCGATTACATATTCGGCGCGTTTGTAATCTTCAGCTGAAATCCTGTCCTTTACAGCATTGAGCATATCCATATCCGCATCACGCAGGAACTCGACTCCCATAGCCTTGGCAGCCGTTTCGCAGCTTTGACGGCGTTTGTTGTATGCGGAAGATGCAAGTTCGTGTTTTACGACTGAATCCAGAAGCACAAGTTTGTATCCCTTCGGGTGGAAAGGATAATATTTGTATTCCATAGAACGGCAGTCCAGACGCATAAGGCTTCCTTCTTTGCCGAATACCGATGCGAACTGGTCCATTATTCCGCACATTACACCGCAGTAGTTGTGTTCCGTGGACTGACCGATGCGTGCCAGCTCGAATTTGTCGATTCCCAATGAGAATATGTCATTCAAGGCGAAAGCGAATGTACTTTCCAATGCGGCGGAAGAAGACATACCGGCACCGAGAGGAACGTCACCGGCGAAGGCGGTGTCGAAACCCTTGAGGGAACCGCCTCTTTTTATGATTTCCCGGCATACACCGAATACATAACGGGCCCAGGATGCCTTTGGTGCATCTTCTTCATTGAAACCGAATTCTGCATAATCATCGAGATCTACCGAATATGCGCGTACTTTGTCTGTTCCGTTCAGTTTGATTTCTGCCATAATACCTTTATCTATGGCTCCGGGGAAAACGAAACCTCCATTATAATCGGTATGTTCTCCGATAAGATTGATACGGCCGGCAGATGCGTAGAAAATGCCTTCAGCCCCGAAACGGGCTTTGAATTTTGCGTGAATTTTTTCTTTCATGACAGTGTGGTATATTTTGTTTAACGATTATCCATCGTTACAAATGTAATATTTTTTTATCAATTCAGAATCCGTTTCCGTATCAAACAGCATCGAATCCGATACAGATGCGGGGTATAAAAATGAAAAAATAATCCATAAAAATTTGCAGAATGAAAAATATCGGTTACATTTGCAGCCCGTTTCGGAAAGAAACGCTTGGAACAAGTTCATTGATAGCATTGAAATGAGTGAAAGGTAAGAGGTTTGTAACAAGTATTTGTTAAAAAATCTCGTTAATTCAAACCGGTCGGGACAAGCTTGAGATATAAAAAAATATACAATGAAGAGTTTGATCCTGGCTCAGGATGAACGCTAGCGGCAGGCTTAACACATGCAAGTCGAGGGGC
>JAGHUZ010000170.1 GCA_018064575.1 Candidatus Minthomonas equi | reverse complement strand
AAAATGATAATATCCCCGTCACAGATGGCCTTGTCTATCTCGAAAAGGTGACTCAAATCATCCTTCTGCTCTATCATACATACGTTGGTATTCGCGAACATATGGTTTCTGTTATTCATAACAGATGCTTTTTCGTGCGGGAAAACTATGGCGTGAATCTTTTTATGTGAAATCATCGTATATCCGGCGATTTCATAATTCCCTATGTGGGCACTCAGCTGAATGAAGCCTTCCTTTCCGTCAGAGTGGCTCAGAACGTGTTCGTGACCGATGATATCGACGTCGAATACTTTACCGGCATACATTGCGAAGCGGTCTATCACCACTTGAGTGAAAGAAAAATGGTTCCAACAGGTCATCAACATCGATTTCGTGCGTCCGAAATTCATTCTTTTCCTGTAAAAGGAATATGACGATTTCCGGCTTCCGTTCACATTGAAGAGGAGGCATACCGGTACTACGAACAGATATGCGAAAAGGTAAATGAAACGCGCATCTACGTGTTTCAGGATGTGGATTAGCTGCGTGTGCATCCATCCGTTGCCAAAAGTAGTGCCTTTCCACTGGCGTCTTGACATTGTCAATGTTTTTTTTGTTACCGAAAGTGAGGTAACGTTCCCATGGCAAAGATAATATATATTCTTGTCTTTACAGTAGATGGGAAAGAAACAGGGA
The DNA here is from genome assembly GCA_018064575.1 of Candidatus Minthomonas equi. GTDB lineage: Bacteria > Bacteroidota > Bacteroidia > Bacteroidales > UBA932 > Minthomonas > Minthomonas equi. The sequence continues at coordinate 5,460 of JAGHUZ010000170.1, read as the reverse complement.
GGCTTCTTTATGGGAAAAACCGCGACGGGCAGAATAGTTTGAATATTGTTCTCTGCCTATTCTCCGGATGTCGTGGTAATCGGCTTCCGAGTTGGCTATGATGAGTCCGCAAATACTGGATTCGGGAAGCATCGCGCAGCTGTCACTGAGCCGGATACCGATGTCGAGCAGTCTGAGTATGTCCCTTTTCAGGCTGTGGTCCGGGCAGCAGGGATATCCTATGCCGGGGAGAATGATTTTCAGTTTCTCAGTTCGTATATTCAGGTTTTTCTGTTCTGAGAGCAGTCGTTCCGTCATAGAAGACGCAGCTTCGGTGAGAGTCACGGAGACAGCGTGTTCTATCAGGTCGGTGCAGGCTTGACAACAGCAGTGACTGTGTTCGACCTTGGCGGCGAAAATGCCGAGTTGCCTCGGTTCTTCAGGTGAAAAGAAGCAGGCCATCGAAAGTTTTCCGCCCGTTTCCTGCCGGAGCATGGGAAGGTGGAGTGAAGCGTCAGTGGAGACGATATCTTCGCCTTGTCTGATACAGTCGAAAAATCTTGCCTGGATGCTGACGGTGAATTTTCCTTCCGACAGATATTCGAGTGCGGTTTTCCTGGCCTCACAGCGTTGTTCCTCAGTGTTCTGAACCGCTTTAAGGCCACAGATGGCATAAAACATATTCCAGTCGAAGAAGGGTAACAATTCCTTGACAGCTAAGGTATGAAGAGGGATGTCACTGAAAGTTCCGGGAGGCGCTCCTATGTTTCGGACAGATTCACCGGCAGCAGTCACTTCTCTTTCTGTACGGGTGGCAGATGTCTCCCAGAGTGTGCGGAGATGAGAATGCTTTCTATCCTCTTCCGCGATGAAACCTGCCGGGTCTGCAAGGTATTTCTTGGCCATCACGGCGCTTGCGGATGCGTCGGCTCCGTAATGGACATTAGGGTAAAGGGGTGCAAGTTTTACGGCTGTATGGAGTGCCGAAGTGGCGGCTCCACCGACAAACAGGGGGGTGTCAAGTCCTCTGATGTGCATTTCCCGGCAGATTTCCTCCATTCTGGCAAGGGATGGAGTTATGAGTCCGCTGACTCCGATGATGTCGGCTCCGATTTCTTCGGCTTTGGCCAGGATGTCGTCACAGGGGACCATCACACCGAGGTCGCAGACCTCGAAACCGGCGCATTGGAGCACTATCGAGGTGATATCCTTGCCTATATCGTGAACATCACCTTTCACGGTGGCTATCACCGCCTTAGGTCTGAGAGCGCCTTCTGATGAACGTGGCATATACGGTTCCAGGATATTCACCGCCTCCCTCATCACTTTCGCCGAACGGACTACCTGGGGCAGGAACATCTTTCCTTCCGAGAACAGAGTTCCGACGGCTTCCATTCCTTTCATAAGTGGCCCCTCTATTACTTTGACCGCTTCGGAAAACAGGGTGAGACATTCGTGGACCGCTTCGTCAAGTCCGCTGGAATCGCCCCTGATGAGCAGTTCGGTGACTTTCCGCTCCGGAGACACCGGCTCTGAATCTCCGGATGGTGTCGTGGATAAATTTTCATCGGTTCCGGGAGAGACTTCCGCAATGCTTGAACTGAAATTTGCAGCAAGTGAAACCAGTCTGTCGGCAGCTTCGGGACTGTGGTCGAAGATGACGTCTTCGATGCCTTCAAGCAGTTTTTTGTCGATATTGTCATAAACCTGAAGCATCTGCGGATTGACTATGGCCATATCCAGGCCGGCGGCGATGGCGTGGTACAGGAAGACCGAATGCATCGCCTCGCGGACCGTGTTATTTCCACGGAAGGCGAAAGAAAGATTGGATATGCCTCCTGAAGTCAATGCTCCGGGCAGTTCTTTTTTTATCCACCTGACTGTTTCTATGAAATCGATGCCGAAGCGGGAATGTTCCACGTTCCCGTCGCAGAGTGTCAGTACGTTTACATCGAATATGATATCGTGAGGCGGTATGCCTGCTTCCGTCAGGAGTCTGTATGAACGGGCGCAGATATCCCTTTTGCGGTCGAAGGTGGTGGCCTGGCCCTCTTCATCGAAAGCCATTACCACCATAGCTGCACCCATAGAATGTATATGGCGGGCGCGGCGGATGAATTCATTTTCGCCGTCCTTGAGTGAGATGGAATTGACTATGGATTTTCCCTGCACGTTCTGCAATGCCTCCACCGCGGTTTCCCAGCAGGATGTGTCTATCATCACAGCTGCTCGGCTTACTGCAGGGTCGGATGCGGCATATCTCAGGAAACGGCACATTTCCCCGGTGGAGTCCAGCATAGCATCATCCATATTGACATCGATGATGCTTGCACCTCCTTCGATTTGTGCGGCAGCGACCTGAAGGGCATTTTCATATTTTCCTTCGGCTATCATTTTCGCAAAGCGGCGGGAGCCTGCCACATTGGTCCTTTCTCCTATGTTGGTGAAATTCAGTGAACGGTCTATGCTTACAGTTTCGAGGCCGCTGACCTGCAAACCGTTGTGGGAAGGGGGGCATTTGCGCGGCGGGATACCTGATACAGCTTCCGCTATCGCGGCAATATGTTCGGGGGTGGTTCCGCAGCAACCTCCGGCGATGTTGATAGTTCCTTCGAGTGCCAGCATTTTCATTATGGCGGCTGTCTGGGCAGGAGTTTCGCTATACTGCCCGAAACTGTCGGGAACTCCGGCATTGGGATAGAAAATGACAGGGATATCGGAGAATGCGGAGATGTCCCGTACCAGAGGGGCCATCATAGCGGCTCCGAGCGAACAGTTTATACCGAATGCCGTTATTCCGGGGCAGTGCCTTATGGCGATGAAGAAGGCTTCAAGGGTCTGTCCTGTGAGAGTTCTTCCGCTTTTGTCGCTGACGGTCGCTGAAATGATTACTGGAATATCTTTTCCTATATCCTGCAGAGCGCAGATGGCGGCTTTGGCATTGAGTGCATCGAACCAGGTTTCGAGCAGAATCAGGTCCACACCTCCTTCAATGAGAGCTTTGAACTGTTGAAAGTATGCCTCCTGCATAAGAGTGAAACTGACTGGCCTGTAAGTGGGGTCTGATGCATCGGTGGCCAGAGTGAGCGAACGTCCGGTAGGTCCGGCGCTGCCAGCTACCCAAATCTTGCGGGAGGCTGCATCGGCTGCCTTGCGCGCTATTCGTGCGGATGAACGGGCCATATCCCCTGCGCGGTCCGCGAGGCCGTAGTTCTGCTGTACGAGGCGGTTGGCGCCGAAACTGCAAGTGCTTATGATATCTGCTCCGGCATCTATATAACTGCGATGGATGTTTTGGATGACATCCGGACGGGTGAGGCAGAGCGAGTCGCTGTTATGCTCGCCCAGAAAGTCGCTTTCAGATACGGATGAACGCTGGAGCATAGAGCCCATAGCGCCGTCCAGAATCAGAATGCGTTCAGAAACAGTCTTTGAGAATTCCGATAACATTGTCCTGACGTCCCATTGTGTAGAAATGAACTGCAGGTACGCCATTGGCAAGCAGGTCTCTGCATTGTGCGGCGCACCAGCGGCTTCCTATGATATAACACGCATCTTTGTCTGCTGTGTGTGCACGCATCTCCTTTTCGAGTTCCTGTGGAATGTCTATGGAGAAACTGCTGGGCAGAAGGTCGAGTTGTCTTGCGCTGGAAAGAGGTTTCAGTCCCGGGATGATGGGCACGCTTATGCCGGCCTCCCTGCATCTGTCGCGGAAACGGTAAAATACTGCGTTGTCGAAAAACATTTGTGTGATGATGAAGTCGGCTCCACAGTCCACCTTGAACTTCAGCCATTCTATGTCCGATTCTATGTTCGCTGCCTCGAAATGTTTTTCCGGGTATGCTCCCACACCTATGCAGAAGGATGTGTCGTTCCCGTTACCGAAATTTCTGACGGCCTTTACGAGATCGGATGCATGGCTGTATCCTCCCGCTTCAGGGGTAAAGCTCTTTTCTGTGGTGAGACTGTCTCCCCTAAGGAGCATCAGGTTACTGATTCCCATAAATTTGAGGTCGTGAAGCTGAGTTTCGATATTGTCGGCATCCGCTCCTGCACAGATGATGTGGGGAACCACTTCCGTATCGAATTCAGACTGAATGGCTGCGCAGACTGCCGTTTCGCTGATTCTTCTGCGTACTGTATGACGGGAGAAACTGCCGTCTGCTTCACATATGAATTCATATTCGTCCCTATGGCGAGTCACATTGATGTACGGAGGACGGAATTCCATAAAGGGACGTATGGAATCCAATAACTGTGATTTCGTGATACCCTTCAGCGGGGGTACGATTTCTATGGAAGGGAACGGTTTTCCCCCTGCTGAAAGGATGTCTGATATTTTCATCGGGAGCTTCTAAAGTGATGTTTCGAACTCACGCAGGAAGCGGACATCATTTTCGAAGTAATGGCGTAGGTCGCGTACCTGCCATTTCAGCATCGCGATACGTTCGATACCCATTCCGAAAGCGAATCCCGAATAGACTTCCGGGTCTATCCCGCTTGCCTTAAGCACATTCGGGTCGACCATTCCGGCTCCCATTATTTCCAGCCAGCCGGTTCCCTTGCAGATATTGCATCCTTTGCCACCACAGATATTGCAGCTGATGTCGATTTCAGTGCTGGGCTCGGTGAAGGGGAAATAGGAAGGACGCATTCTGATTTGCGTGCTCTCTCCGAACATTTCTTTTACGAATAGCAGGATGGCTTGTTTGAGGTCGGCGAATGACACAGCTTTATCGATGTAAAGGCCTTCCACTTGATGGAAAATGCAGTGTGCGCGTGCAGAAATGGCTTCGTTTCTGAATACACGGCCCGGGCAGATGACGCGGATGGGAGGTTTCCGGCGTTCCATAGTGCGAACCTGGACGGAACTGGTATGGGTACGCAGCAGAATCGGGGATTTGCCGGAAGAAATGAAGAACGTATCCTGCATATCGCGGGCAGGGTGGTCGGGAGGAAAATTCAAGGCTTCAAAAACGTGATAGTCGTCTTCCACTTCAGGACCTTCAGCGAGAGAATATCCGAGTTTGTTGAAAATGGCGATTATCTCCTCTCTGGTGATGGATATGGGATGGCGGGTTCCCAGTTCGCAGGCATCACCCGGCTTGGTCAGGTCAAAGGAGCATTCAGGTGTTTCTGCAGCTTCTTCGAGAGAGGCCTTCAAGGCTTCTATTTTCGCAGCGGCAGCCTGCTTGAGTTCATTCAGTTTTCTGCCGAACTCTTTTTTCTGTTCGGGAAGAACGTTTCTGAACTCTTCGAAGAGTTTGGTGACTTCACCTTTCTTTCCGAGATATCTTACTCTGAATTCTTCGATTTCCTTTTCGCGCCTGGCTTTCAATTCTTCGATTTCATTGAGCAGCTGCACGATTCTTTCGCTCATCTGTGATGCCATAATAGTATTGCTTGTTTCTATCCTGCAAAGATAATGTTTTTTTCATCACCTGCCTGTCTCATACGGGAAGGCATATACAGTTTTATTAC
>JAGHUZ010000181.1 GCA_018064575.1 Candidatus Minthomonas equi | reverse complement strand
TGAATCATCTTTATGAATTTCTCAATGTGGCCTCCCAATACGGACTTTCCAAAGTATATGTGCACTGCTTTATGGACGGTCGTGACTGCGACCCTAAAAGTGGAAAGGGATTCATCGAAGAACTTCAGGCAGTATGTCAGAAGACCGGAGCTTCCATCGCCACCATCACAGGACGTTTCTATGCTATGGACCGCGACAAGAGATGGGATCGTATTAAAGCCGCATACGACCTTGTTACAGCAGGCAAGGGCGAAAAGTTCACCGACCCGGCTGCCGCCGTTCAGGCATCCTATGACGCTGGAGTCACCGATGAATTCATCAAGCCTATCTGCATAAGCTCCGCTAACGGCCAGCCTGTAGGACTCGTATCGGAAGGCGACGCCGTCATCTTCTACAATTTCCGAAACGACCGTGCCCGCGAAATCACACGCGTCCTCACTCAGGAAGATATGCCTCAGGAGGGAATGAAGACCATCCCCCTCTACTACTGCTGCCTCACTCCGTATGATGACAGTTTCAAGGGTCTCCATATCCTCTTCGACAAGGAAAACGTTCCCGACACCCTCGGTGAGACAGTAGCCAAGGCCGGGCTTAAACAGCTCCGTATCGCAGAGACCGAGAAATATGCCCACGTGACTTTCTTCTTCAACGGTGGACGTGAAACACCGTTCGAAAACGAATCCCGCATTCTGGTAAATTCACCGAAAGTGGCCACATACGACCTCCAGCCCGAAATGTCTGCTCCAGAGGTGGCAGATAAACTGATGGCGGAACTGCGTAAGGGGGAATTTGATATGATTATCCTCAACTTCGCCAACGGAGATATGGTGGGACATACCGGTGTTTATGATGCCATCTGCAAGGCGGTCAAGACCATAGATTCCCTTACCGGGAAAGTGGTGGAAACTGCGCGTCAGGCAGGATACACGGTACTTATCACGGCCGACCACGGAAATGCCGATTATGCTGTCAACCCCGACGGTTCACCGAATACCGCACATTCCCTGAATCCTGTTCAGTTCATCGTGGTCGATGATGATGTCAAGTCCGTCCGTGACGGGCGTCTGGCTGATATCGCACCCACTATGCTGAAACTGATGGATGTTCCCCAGCCGGCCGATATGACCGGAGAGGTTCTTATCCAGATATAGGACAGATGAACCCCTGCATAGCGATAATTGACAGGAACTCCTTGAGTGCCGGAGCACTTGAGGAGATTCTTCAAGATATGTTTCCTATGGTGGAAATCGTATCGTTCGATTCCGTGAAAAGTTTTCTGGAAGACTGCGACCGGTTTTTCGTCCACTATTTCGTGTCGGAGGAAATACTGCTCTCCAGCATTGATGATTTCGACACACTCAGGAAAGAGACCATCGTATTATGTCAGGGTCCGGGTCTGTCCGTCTCAGCGGCAGGATTCAAGGTGATAAATCTGTTTCAGCCGCAAAAGGAGATTATCAGTTCCATTATCCATCTTCACGATACCGGCCATCATAATCCCAGCCATCAGGGAGCGGAGATGGAGTCGGGTAAAAATAGGACTGATATCCTCTCCGCCCGCGAGAAAGAAGTCCTGGCCTTAATGGTAAAGGGTTTCTATAATAAGGAAATAGCCGACAAGTTAAATATCTCGGTCACTACGGCCATCTTTCACAGAAACAATATCTGCACGAAACTGGGCACACGCTCGATGGGAAGGCTTACCATTTTCGCCGTCCTCTCAAATCTCGTCAGAATAGACGATATCTGATTATGGTTCGACCCCCTGCCCCTTATAGGTGACGGGAAAGCCGAGAATGGTCATAGAGAGATTCATCACCCCATCATTCACCATACCGGTCAGATTTGAAATCTTATATTTTTCAAATTCCACGTCTCCGACCATAGGGATTACCGATGCTTTGGAAAGAGTATAGGTTCCACCGGAAAGTACCGCATCTATGCTGGGTATGGTCATATCGATAGTGACGGGCATCTTGGGGGAAAAGGAAACTTTTTCCAGAGTAACTGTCATCTTTTCACCGATTATCACGTATTTGGCCTTAATATTCTCCATAGTGTATGGCTGACCGCTTTCAGTGCCAACCTCGAAAGTTCCGACATAACCGGAAGGAAGCATCGGTGTTTTGTTTTCATTATCCTTGGTGCAGGATAACGCAAGGAAAAGTGCGGCAGTCATAGCCGCGGCAAAAATCTTTTTTTTCATATCAACTGTAACTTCTTCTTAGATTAGACTACATCAATTTTCAATGTTATTCCGAACCGTGCCGGGCGTCCCTGAGAGAAAAATGCCCTGGAAACACTTTTGAAATAGAAAGTATTGTAACGGGCGTTGAATATGTTGGTTCCCCACAGGGATACGGCCACTTTCCTGAACCGGGCAGTCGCATTGAATCCGGCCAAAGCATAAAAAGGTTCACTCAGGGTATTTTCTTCATTCCAGTAGATTTTCCCCACCCCCTTGACGTTCACGGCCAGTTCTATTCGCTCGACGGGTCCGCGGGATATGGGATGTGCCCACGAAGCATCGAAGGAAAATGTGTTTTGGGGAGCATATGGGACATAATTACCGGAATAGTCCACCGTGGGACTGTATTGATAGGAGATGAATCGCGCTATGGCGCAACCATATCTGGCATCGACTGAAAATTCACCTTTGAAAAACGAAGCGGCCACCTCTGCGCCGAACGAACGGGACTGTCCGGCATTGGACATCTTGCGACCGGTATTATTGCCCTCTGGCATAACGGTAATCTGCTGGTCCCTGCATTCTATGTCGAAGATGCCGGCCTCGAAAGCGAAAAGACCGAAGTTCCATTTGGTTCCCGCTTCGAAATTCCAGGCTGACTCGGGCCGGTAGCATACCACATCAGCTGTAGTGACATCCCCGGCGGCAGGAAGGGGGACTCCAAGGCCGGACATTATGTC